>JAIXPR010000209.1 GCA_027486155.1 Pseudomonadota bacterium
CATCGAACGGAGCGACTATCGTCTTTCGCTCAATCGCCGCTTTGATGGACTGGACCTCAGACTCACTTTGACGGACCTTTGATTGAGAGTCCTCAAGGCTAGAGAGCGCGAGCGCGCTCTGCCCTCGAAGTTTACTAGCGCGCTCAAGGTTCTGCTTCGCCAACTCCAAACGAGCGGTTGCTCCCCGAAGATTCGCTTCCTCAACTGAGTGATCGATCTCGATAAGGACGTCACCCGCTTTCACTTTGGCGCCAGACTCAAAATGAACGGCGACCACGTTGCCGGACTCCTTGGCGCTTAACGTAGAGCCTTGCATCGAAACGAAGGAGCCCACCGTATCAAAGCTCTCGCGCCAATCCGCCTTAGTAACCTTGGTGGTAGTGACCGCCTCAGGTGGAGGAGAGAAGCTTGAATACTCAGCGATAGCTCGTTGAATCTGCGTTGCTTTCACCACGCCGAGAAACACGGTGAGGATAAAGATCACGAGGAACGTGATACCGAGCTGCTTCTTCATAGGAAGATCACCTTTGTAGGAAAAATGTGGGGCGTCGATAGCTTACCCCTCGAAGGGTTGGGTTGTATACGGCACGACCGAGCGGATTGATGGGTAGAGGCTACAAGGTGAGCGGCTCTCACGGCTATTGTGTTGAGAGTCGCTGGGATGGGGTTCTCGTCTTCCCAGCGTCCGCCGTAATTAAGAATTAGATTGACCACAGAGGACACAAAGGACGCAAAGGGCCTCCCCCTAGGATTTGCCTCAGTTAGGTCCCCCACAGCGGTTTTCCACAGTTATCCACACCCCTCCGGTACAACTTTTTGAACCCTTTCTAGCAAGTTCAGCATTTATTTCTACTATAGAAATATACTAGAATACAGAAGAGCTCCCTAGGGCACCTATATGAAAACGATCCTATACAGCAATAATTTCAAAGACTTGGAAGACCAATCGAGTCCGGCATGCACTACGAGCCCAGCAGTCGCTCGGAGCCTCAACGAGCTCATCTCGGAGGGGATTGTGTGGCAGGGGGAATCCACACCTGTGGATAACTTGTGGAAAACGTGTTCACAGCAACCTCAGGGGCAGAGACGTGAAGCGATCCCTTTTAATGTAGAGGATATCGATGGGGCTCTCTCGGTAGGAGGGCTCGCCTGTGGGGCGCTCCACGAGTTCTACTACAAGGACCCTTCACGCAACGTCGCCACGAGCGTCGCTCTCCCCACCCTCCTCGCCCGAAACGCTCTCGACGCCTATTACACCTCCCCTACCGGCGCGTGGGACAGGGTTGCTTCCGGAGCGCCCCCCTTCTTCATCGCCTGGATAGGGCGTCGGTCGTGGCCGACTCCATTCTCACTCCCACAACGCCTCCTCTCGTCGTGTCTCTTTATCGATCCTCCGAACGAGAAGCTCACCCTCTGGGCGATCGAAACGTCGCTCAGGTCCCCACTTATTAAACTTGTTATCGCCGATTGCCCACGACTCCCTCTCAAGACCACACGGAGGTTGTCGCTCCGAGCCCACGCGAACGGGACAACCGCGATCCTTCTCCGTTCGCTCAAAGACCTCTCCATGCCGAGCAGCAGCGCCACAAAGTGGGTGCTCTCTCCCCGTCCCTCCTCCGACCTCCATCCGATGTGGAACCTCACCCTTGAACGGAGCAAGGGAGGCGCTGTCCCTCACGCATCGTGGGCTATCAGCTTAGAGAACGATTATGAAGATAGAGAGACGTTATCTCTGCGCTTACTTCCCCGAGTGGTCGATACAGATCACGAGGAGAGGTTTAAAGTTCAGAGGTTTGGATAAACCGAGTTCGGTACTCCTTACGAGTACCATCGCGAATCACCTCGTGGTGTCACGATGCTGTGCGTCGGCGATACACGCTGGCGTTCGACCAGGAATGGCGCTTCCCCTCGCTATCGCGTTCTCTCCTGGCGCGTACGTTGAGCCATTCGATCCGGTAAGGGACTGCAGAGCGCTCTACAAATTAGCGGTTCGATGTTTGGACTTCTCTCCCCTGGTTGGACTCGACCACGAGCTCTTTGTCGGGCGCTCACAAGGGACCCTTGAAGAGGTGAGCCCACTTCACTATGGGATAACGATAGATCTCACCGGAACCGAGAAGCTCCACGGCGACATCACAAAACTTGCGCTGCATATTCATGGTTTTTTTAAAGGAACCGCCGCTATCGCGGTCGCACCAACACTCGGAGCCGCCTGGGCGCTCTCTCGATACTCAGTCGCTGGAGCCCCTCGTATCGTTATCAATACGCAGGAGATCGTACCCGCGCTTTCGCCACTTCCTCTCGCGGCGCTCCGTATTCCCGCTCCCTCTCTCGAACTCCTCCGTGATGTGGGCATGACCTCGATAGGAGACCTGACCTACCTGCCTCGATATACCCTTGCGCAACGTTTTGGAAAGTTTGTGACCTACCGACTTGAGCAGACATTCGGAGATATCGAGGAGCGGCTCCATACCGTTGAGGAGACAAAACGATACAATGCCTCACGTATCTTTGAGCCACCGCTCACGCATCGCAAGAGCATCGTTATCTCCATCCACAGCCTCTTTCAGACGGTTATCAATAAACTAAAAGGGAACAAACGCTCCGCTAAATACTTTCATCTCGCTATTCAAGACACCGCGAAAGCGGTCATCTACCGTGAGTTCGCGCTCGCGTCAGCTACCGATGATATTGGACACCTCTCAACTATTATCGAACCGATCATCGATGGCATGAACTTCTCCGGCGAGATTCGAGAGATAACGATCACCGCTCGACAGATCGAGGCAACACGCTCTGAGCAACGGAGCCTCTCCCCCTCTCCACACAAAGATGAGCCCGACTCACGAGAGAAAAAGGAGCTCCTC
>JAIXPR010000039.1 GCA_027486155.1 Pseudomonadota bacterium
TCTAAAAACCGCCTGATCGCGAACTGTTCAACCGAAGGTGTGCGGCTAGAGTAGAAGAAGAGGCCCCACTTCGGACCGTACTGAAATAGATCGTGTCGCCCCTGGAGAGGACGGATGTAAATGTAGTGGGGGAGAGTCTCCGTCTCGTTCATATCGGCGAGACAACGCGGGCCTGGATTGTGCGCGCCGCCTAGTGCTCGGATGGGAAAGTTAGAAACCTCTGCGAGTGCCTCGTTAAAGTCCTCTAAGAACTCGCTCTCCCGCGAAGGGAGAGACAGGGACTCCTGCGGCGAACTCTTTAAGGCAACAACACTAGTACTCATCACGAGACACGGCCACACAACGGTTTGAGGAAGAGCCGGAGTGTAGCTGGAGCGAGGGGGCTACTCAAACGATGCAAAGGTACTATGAAAGCCCTGGATCGTGAGGGGAGGGTGGGGTTGTTTGTTTGGGTAGGCAATGGTCTGGAATGTCAAAATACGCCACCCTACCCGACGACACCCCCATAACCCTTCCCATGCACCCAGCCACCAAAACCATCGCTGCGCCTTCTGTTCCTCCCTATCGGTCCGATCCCCTCGACTCCCTCGCGACGTACTCTCCAGAGATCAAGATTCTTCACAGTCAGCTGTTGATCGCCTCAACCTTGCGTGCGCAGGGGGTTTTCGGCGGAGCAGGCCCCTCAGAGGTCCGCGCGTACTTTGAGAGGATCCGCGACCAGCTATCGCCAAACGTGCCGAGCGAGGATCTTAAGCGGTACAGCGATATCCGATCCCCTGGCAGTCAGATGATGCATCTCTTTCTTTCGCTCTGCGCGCAGGTCCCCCAGCATCTCTCGGATCGGGTTGGGGGCTCCTTGCCAGCGAGGGATGCTCTAGATTGTCTCCGTGACGAAGCCCGAACCCGGAAGTTCCTCGATGCCATCCCTGAATCTCTCGCGCGCATTCGAAAGAACGACCCTTCAGGCCAGGTGCATGTCGTCGATGCTGGATGTGGACCGATACCGATCATGGCGGTCGCGGCTGCCTGGAGTGATCCGGGGGTGTATGTAACCGCGCTTGAACTTAATCCGCTCTCTGCTGAGCTTGCGCAAGGGATCATTACCGCTCTTGATCTTCAGGATCGAATTACTATCACATGTGACGATGCGACGACCTACGCACCCTCTCGGCCAATTGACCTCCTCATCTCTGAAACGATTAGCGCCGGCCTACTCAACGAGCCGGTGGTCGCGGTTATGCAGAACCTCTCGAAGCACCTAACCGCGAGGGGGGAAACGCTCCCAACAGGGATCGATGTGCACCTTGGAGTGTTTCCGATTAACCAGTTTGAATCGCCGGTCGGCCACCTTCCCTACAATTGCTTAACCGCGCTCTTGGCGCCCACAGAGCTTGCGCGGATCTCGTGGAAAGCGACTTCCTCTCTGTCGAGGATTGAGGCCCGGATGGCGATTACCCCATCCCATGCTGACTCGGTCGCGTGCGCATGGTTAACGGTACGGCTAGGGGACGCGGCGCTTCGAATGAACGAATCCCTCATCACGACACCAACGCTGGTGAACTGCCTGACATCCGACAAAAAAATTGAACCACTTATCATCAATGCCGTGCCAGCGCCAACATCGATTGCGGTTTTTGGTGAGCCTGGCGGACCCTTTCTTATCGGGGTACTTCCTCGGAACGAGTGACTGGAAAATTCGCTTCTATCTTTCTGGGCAGTGCCTCACCAGGGTGGGCCACACATAGTTGCCACTACCAAAGACGAGAGGAAAATTCGATGCCCTGTGTCTCCCCTTTGTGGACATGGGTACATGATGAGGGCAGTGCGAGACCCTGACCTATCCCACATTAGACCATACCCGGGAGTCCTCAAGGTTCTCGAGCGCCCAGCGAAAGTGCCCGTTATCGTGGGGATCGGATTCAGAGACATAGAGGTCGCAGGTCACGATCGCGTGTCCCGCAAGGTATCGATACATGCGGCCGATCTCACTCGATGTGAGGATCTTCTCGGCGCGGTCTAATACTCTATTCCGGATCGCCGTTCGATCGGGATCGTACATCCGATAAAACCCCGCAGCTCCCGCCATCTCGACCATCGGGTCACCGAACATAGTAAAGGAGCCAAAATCAACCACGCCGGTTGCGTGAGAGAGATCTTCAGCGACCAAAAGATTCCCCGGAAAAAAGTCGCCATGGATGAGCGAGATCTCGACATCGGTGTCGCGCTGTATAGCCTCAATGAGATGCTCAAACTTCGCTCGGAACTCCGAGACGTTTGGTGAAAGCAGGTCACCCGCTCGCGCTACCTTTTCGTGCAGGAGCCTCGCGTAGAACTCAGACCACCTCTGTCCAGAGAGCGAGCTCTGATCCGTTTCATCGAACAAGATGTACCGAGTCGGTGGCGTGAGAAGTTTAATCTCTTTGAGCGCTCGCGCGGCGTTGAGGTAGATGTGGATCGCGTTTTCTTCGGCGGTGGCGTTGAGCGCGGGGAGGGACTCCTCCAAGGAACGGCCAGGAACTTTCGACTCGATCACCCCGATTGCGGAACCGAAGGACAGTATCTCAAGGATGCGCGGAAGTTTGAGTCCGTTCGGTCGCTCATCGAGCGACTCGTAGAAGCTCTTGAGAGCTTCAAGATTGGCTAATCGACCTGAATCACCGTAGAGTTTGACAACATGTTCATCGGCGTAGGAGTACACCTCGGCTTCGGTTCCCGCTGCTAACAGGTGTGCGGAGCTGACTCGAAAGTGTTCGAGGATTTGTGCTCGTTCCTCGGCGTCGATCATCGTCACGTCAGCTCGCGTTAGCTCCATGGAGTGCTCCTTACTCATGCCTCGGCTACGAATCGCGAAAGGATAGCATGTGCGGTTCGCGAATCTCGCTCTCTATTTCGTCTGCTGCTCGATCCAGGAAGTGATAACATCCAAAGGGGCTCTCTCTTTGATCAGAGTCACCTCAACGAAGTATACGCCACTCTTTGCGTCGACCTTCAGAGAAAGCCCATTAAGTTTGAGAAAGATTGCGGTAAGCGCGAACGCGACGCGCTTGTTTCCATCTACAAAGGGGTGATTCATCGCGAGGCTCTGCATGAGCGCGGCCGCTTGTTCCGACAGGGAGCGGTAGTACCCAGAACGGGGACGGGCGAGAGCGCTCTCTAAGCTTCCTTTATCGAGCACTCCCTGAGCGCCCCCAAATCTTTGTATGAGAATGTCATGGAGGTAGAGCGCCTCCTCAAGGGTCGGATAGAGCGTCTCTTTCATTTAGCGAGCTCTCGGAGTAGCTCCTCATGCTCAGCAATCACTTCATCAACCGCGCTGCGAAAGGCAGGACGAACCTCAATCCGAGAGAGGTATTCGGACACCGCCTCAGAGACGATCAAGGAGATCGATCGGTCCGACGCTTGAGCGTAGTCTCGTAGTTTGGCGAGAACTTCTTTGTTCATCTTTGTGCTGAACTTTTCGGTGGTATCCATCTTATTAAGGATGTCATGACGTGTCATGACTTGTCAAGTTCGAAGTGAGGGGGGCGAGGTAAGTCAATGATATTGATATGAAAATAGATTCGGTCTACGGGCGTAGGTAAGCATCTTTATGACGGGATATGAAGGCGGACGCTCATGACTGCCCGGCCGGTGTTGTCGCAATTTTATCATCAGACACCTGGATGGCTGCATATCGGTACAAGCATTTCCGATCTCATGAGTTCGAATGGTAACGGTCTCCTTGTAGATAGGAGTGCGTACCATGACTCAACCCACACAGATCGCCCAACCCCATAATGTCTCAAATGTGCAGAGAGGGGAGGCGGCGCGCTTCTCGCGAATGCCTCCGGTCGAGCTTATCCGCGGAATCCTTTCAGCCGAGGGGAATCACCGAATACAGGTATGCGCGACGGGGGCTGCGATCGATGTGATCTCAGATCTGTTACGACTGCCCGGCGCATCCTCGAAGGTAACAGGCGGTAAGGTGCCGTACCATCAGAGTCAGGTCGCTGAGCTTATGGGCTACGCGCCCGAGCGTTCCGTGAGTGAGGAGACGGCGGTGGGGCTCGCGCAGTCCGCGTACCTCACAGCGCAGAAGAGTTCGACCCTGAGTGGAGAGATTGCGAGTGGCGAAGCGCCCGAAATTATCGGCCTCGGCATCACTGGAGCTGTCGCGACCTCTCGGGAGCGTCGTGGGCTCGACCATGTGTGGATAGCCGTGCGCACTCTAGCAGGTGTTAAGACAGGGCACTTCGTGTTCGATAAGGGAACACACGAGGAGGTTAGAGCCGCGCAGAACGATCTCGCCGGCATTCTCGCTTTAAATGCGCTCGCCGCCGAAGTTAACGCGCCCCAAGACACGATGTCTTTGTTCGGGAAGGTTAAGGTGGAGCGTGGCGCTCTCTCTGAGCAGGGGCTGGTACTTGCCGCGCACACCCGCGCGCCACTGGTGTGTGATGAGCCTGTTCTCGTGACGCCCGATGGGGAAGTGGGGACACTCGCTTCGCTTAGGCCAGAGGAGGTGTTGGTCTATCCGGGCTCCTTTCGATCCTTTCATTGTGGCCACGACTTCGCGGCGCTGAACGCGGCGCGGGTATCAGGTAAACAGGTTGTGTTTGAGATCTCCGCTGTAAACGCTGATAAGGCCCCGATAGGTGCGCAGGAGATCTCTCGTCGTGTGGATCAGTTTTATGGCAGGCATCCCGTTATTGTGACCCCGGATTGCCCGTTGTTTCTCGATAAGTCGCGAGCGTATCCGAAGGGGATAGGATTCGTGGTAGGATACGATACCGCGGAGCGTCTCCTCGATCCCCGCTTTTACAAGGACGAGGCGCAGCTCGCTGAATCGCTCGCGACCTTCCGTGATCGCGGGAATACCTTTTATGTCCTCGGTCGGGCGAGCAACGGAGTGTTTAAGACGATCCTGGATCTCCCGGGGTATACGGATAACCGAGATCTCTTTCGGCAACTCATGGGGCAGCTGGATATTAGCGCGACGGCGCTCGCAATCGGCACAAGGTGAGCAAAAGCCGAGAGAGATCCCAGACAAGGTCGATGTGTTGACATCGCTGCGTCTTGGACTTTGATCCCAAGGCGGCTCGCCACGTTGGAGAGCTTGGGCTGCGAGATCGCGTCGATCAGATAAAACCAACGGTACACATCTGTGGTCACGTGCCCGGTTCGCGGTCCACGTGTGGTGGATTTGACAGAGGTTAGATTGAGAGCTGGTACTACTGCCCGAAGGCAACGGCCGCTGGCGGTGTCGAATCGGTAGCAAGATTTTTTGGCCACGCAACTGAGTGGGGTTACGAGGGTGATTGCGCTCCCGAAGCGGGAAAGTCCTCATGCGCGTCGTAAGGTTGGATTGGTTCCTCAAGGCTCTGAAGGATCCGTTCGATCTCCAGTGGGTCTACCGGTTTTGTAAGATGTTGGTCGAAGCCCGCCTCCTGAGCTAACGAGACATGGTGCGCGTCTCCCCATCCGGTGATCGCGATGAGCCTTGGCTTTGGAATGGTTTCGAGTGCCCGCAAATTCCGAGCCACTTCATATCCTGTCATGCCTGGTAGTCCGATATCGAGAAATATAAGTTCCGGTTTAAAATCCTTCGCGGCCTGTAATGCGTCCGGACCATTCGAGGCGGTAACGGTGCTATGTCCCAAGAGTGAGAGTAGGTTTTGTAAGCTCTGCACGATGTCGAGCTGGTCATCAACTATCAGGACTCGATGCGATTGGCCGTGAGCCGCAGGTTGATTATGGGGGCCAGGCCTGCCGTTCGGAGGTTTTGGGTGGCATTGCTCGTCGCATGGAAGTGTGACGGTAAAGGTGCTGCCGCTACCTGGCCCGGCGCTTAGGGCCTCGACCGTGCCATTGTGCATCTCCGCCAGGCGTCGCGCTAAGGTTAATCCGATCCCAAGCCCACCTTGAGAGCGTGTCATCGAAGGCTCAACCTGCGAGAACATGTCAAAAACTTTAGTGAGCATCTCCGGTGAAAGTCCTATGCCATTGTCCTTTACCTCGATCTGAATCGTATCGTCCTTGTGGCGAGCCGTGAGAGCGATGGCTCCGCCCTTTGGTGTATATTTAGCGGCGTTGTTGAGGAGATTACTTATCACTTGAGCGATCCGGGTAGGATCGACGTTGAGCGTTATAACCTCATCCGGTTCCGATATCGTGAGTGTATGCTTGCCAGCGTCCACTAAGGGTCTACTCGATTCGACCGCATTCGATAGTAGTAAACTCAGCGGAACCTTTTGCTTGCGAAGTTCAAGCTTGCCTCGAGTAATACGAGAGACATCGAGCAGATCATCGATGAGACGCACGAGGTGAGTCACCTGACGTTCCATCATATCGAGTGTCCGCGTGACGGGATCTCCTGGAGGTGCTCGGCGTAGAACCTCTAAGCCGGTTCGAATCGGAGCGAGCGGGTTTCGTAGTTCGTGGGCAAGCGTAGCCAAAAATTCATTCTTCATATCCGCTTCGTGGCGAAGTTGAACGATAAGAGCGCCTCGTTCCTGTAAGAGGTCTCGCACGATGTATTGATTGCGGCGGGCTTCCAGCGCGATGCGGAGGACGGTCCAGAGCGTTCGCATATGAACCGGGCGCTCCAATGTGGTGACGCCTAGGCGGAGATCTTCGGCTAGCTCATCTGTGCTAGTTGAATCCTCGGGTATCAATATGGTCGGTATGGTCGACCATGGGGATTGGGCATGGAGGAGAGAGGCCAATCGTGACCCGCTATCCGATATAACGGAGACCTCCGACAGGATTATAACCGCGACTCCGTTCTCGATCTGGTCACAGAGTTCCGAGTAATCCGCGCAGGGAACCCCCTCGATACCTAGGCTGCTCACGAGGTCGACGATCCGCGTGGCGTCTTGGGTAGACTCCACAAAGATGATGACGCGTTCCTCTGGGCTGTGTCGAGGCATTTTTGGTCATCCTTCCTAGACTGCATCTTGATAGGGTGACGATCCAGCGTCGCCCGCATCCTCATAGAGAGGGCCGGTCGCTACATTTCTCCGTCCTATGATCGGCTCATGGATGACGATCCCTTCGTCGGTAATCGATAGCTCTCGCATGGTGTGTTCATGAGGGCCGGTGCGGTTCTTGAATACGCGCAATCCTCTCAACATCTCTCCGTTGGATTCAAAGTATCGGAATAACAATACGGTATCGGCGAGATAACTGACGTTGAAATCCGCGACAGCTCCCCGGAGGACTCCATGCTGAGCTACCACCATGATGGTTATGATACCTCTTTGATTGAGGTATGAGACGAGTTCATGCAAGTGAGTTGAGAGAAATCGTTCCTCAGGCATCGCGTTGATATATCCGTTGAGACTGTCGATAACGAGGATCGAAACCCCTCCATCGACGGCATCGCGAACCTCTTGAGCGAACGCGCCAGGGGTGAGTTCGGCTGGATTCACCTGTCGAGCAAGTAGGCGGCGGTCTTCGAGATAGCCTTCGAGTACTCCGCGCTCGCCAGCGAAGGTGATCTTCTCGGTGCGTGCCATAAACGTCCCGAGCACCTCATCAAAGGTATACACCGCCGCTTTTAACCCCAGTTTTAGGCCGCTGGCGACGAATTGCATCGCCAAGGTCGACTTTCCGACACCTGAGGGACCGATGAATACGGAGGATGTTCCTGCAAGAATTCCGCCTTTAAGCATCTGATCGAGGTTCGGGATCCCACTTGTATGCAGATACCGTTGGAAGTGTTGGGGATGCTCTGGTGAGATTAGTCGGGGGAAGACAACTAAGCCTTGGACACGTATCTCATAGTCGTGAAAACCTTCCTGAAATTCCGATGATCGAACCTTTCCTATATAGAGCCTGCGGCGTGCCCTGCCGTACTGGGGCAGGTTGGTTTCTAGCACGATAGTGGCACCCACTATGGCCTGATGGGCGTGCTCATCACTTTCTGGGTTCTTGTCGTCAAGCAGGAGTGTTGTGATGCCTTGATGTTCCAAGAACATCTTCAGAGAGAGGATCTGCCGACGATATCGAACTGGAGAGCCGGATAGTAAGCGAAGCTCTGACAGACCATCGACTACGATATGAGAGGGCTTGATCCTCTCAATTTCGGAGATGATCGCTTTGATCACGTCTCCAAGTTGGGTCTCACTGGGGTGAAGGATGGAGCTCTTGCTCTGCTCGACCGGATCTAAAGAGGTGCGCACCAGATCATACAGATTGATCTTTTCGAAAGGCCATCCGTGCGAGGTGCACATCATCTCCACGTCTCGCCGAGATTCCGTTAAGGAGATATAGAGGACACTATCTCCATCTTCAACTCGCCTGAGTAGGTACTGAAGACCGACGGTAGTCTTTCCCGATCCTGGCCCTCCCTGCAGGAGATAGAGCCCTCCTTCAAGAAAACCGCCCTTCAGGATGACGTCTAAGCCCGGAATGCCCGTAGGGATGTGTCGCGGGCTAGACTCCCCATTCCCTTGGATGGTCGATTGGTTGCTCATTACGTCGTAATCTCCGAGGACAGAGGTAGTTGGCCGTGTCGGTCCAGCGCTTTAAAACTACAGCTGCGTTCGGGGAGGCCATGAGTGAGGATAGCGGGAGTGTCGCGACTCGGTATGACGTCGGCCGTACCTGTCATCCGTTGTTCGTGGATTTGCAAACGTATCGCTTGCCTTAGCCCGAGATGTCGACCGCGAAATCTAAGTAGTTACAGACACTTCGGCTGTCTTGGGGGCGTTTGCAAGCCCGAGTCGGTGCGCGGGGCGGGTCTGATTCACGGTCCGTAGTCATCTGCCGCCCAGATGGTGTACGCTCTGTGACCTTACACATACGAGGTTTCTATGGCTAAACCAGCTAAGATCTCCGGCTTTCCGGAGTGGCTCCCTGAGCAAAAGATCGCCGAAGATAAGGTGATCGCGACGATTAAAGGTATCTACGAGAGCTTCGGCTTCTCTCCGATCGAGACCCCGGCGGTCGAGCTCCTCACAACGCTCGGATCGAAGGGCGTTATCGATAAAGAGATCTTCGCCGTGAAGCGCCTCAAGGCTGAAGAGGGCGACGAGGCTGAACTCGGGCTCCACTTCGACCTTACCGTTCCGCTCGCTCGCTACGTTGCGCAACACGCGCACGCCCTTGTGTTCCCTTTTAAGCGGTACCAACTCCAGAAGGTGTGGCGCGGTGACCGTCCGCAGAAGGGACGCTTTAGAGAGTTCTACCAATTCGATATCGATATCATCGGCCGCAACGACCTTCCCCTCTCATGTGACGCGGAGGTGGTATCGGTTATTGGCCTCGTGATGGAGGCTCTACAGTTTGGGGCATACACCATCCGAATCAACAATAGAAAGTTGCTCGGTGGGATCTACGCCGAGCTCGGTCTCTCAGAATCCGCTCGCAAGGCTGCTATCATCGCGGTAGATAAGATCTTAAAGATAGGCCCGGACGGCGTAGCGCGTGAGCTTCAAAAGATAGAGGGCATATCGCAAACCGCTATCGAGACGATCTTACAGTCGACAACGATTAAATGTCCTATCGATCAACTCTCTGAGAGGGTCGCCGCGCTCAACACATCAAGTGATCTCATTGCCGAGGGGGTACAGGACCTCATCACGATATGCTCGCTTCTTCCCGCCTCTGTTCGGGAGCGAGTCGTGATCGATGTGAGCCTCGCTCGAGGGCTCGATTACTACACCGGACTCATCGTCGAGACCGGTCTCGATAGTCACCCTGAGTTCGGTAGCGTTATCTCCGGTGGCCGATATGATGATCTCGCTTCTGAGTTCACCGACCAAAAACTTCCAGGTGTTGGTGTCTCAATTGGGTTAAGCCGATTGATGGAACTCGCGTTTTCCGAGAAGCTCATACCGACCGCTCGCAAGAGCCCCACTGAGGTACTTGTAACGGTGTACGACGAAGGGGATAGACCGCACCTTAATGCGGTTGCTCAGGAGCTTCGCTCCCTCGGTGTGCCGACTGAGGTGTTCTACAAGTGCCCTAAGCTGGGCAAGCAGATCGAGTACGCTGAGGCGAAGGGGATTCGATACGTCGCGTTCGTTGACTCAACCACGCGCGCTGTTCAGATCAAGGACATCGTTTCTAAGGAGCAGGTCGCGGTGACCTCGCTCGCTGAGTGGGTCCGCTCCGTTCGACAAGGATAGTATGGTCCAAGCGTTCACGGTTCGCACTCCGGGGCAGGGACTTCACGAGATTACGGATCGTGTCGCTCGTGCTGTTCAGGAATCCGGAGTAGAGGAGGGATTGTGTACGGTCTTTATCCGGCACACCTCAGCGAGCTTGACGATTCAAGAGAATGCCGACCCTTCAGCGAAATCGGACCTTGAGGCGTGGCTTAATCGGTTGGTTCCGGAGAACGATCGATTGTACACGCACACCTTTGAGGGGCCCGACGATATGCCCTCACATATCAAGGCTATCCTCACGAACGTCTCGCTATCGATTCCGGTCCTGGGTGGCAGGTTAACGCTCGGAACGTGGCAGGGGATCTACCTGTGGGAGCACAGAAGGAGTCCCCATACCCGCGAAATAGTAGTACATATTGGATAAGGTTGGCACGTTCGCCCGGTAGCGGCGTACAATAGGTGGAGCCCCTAGGAACCTAGAGCCCAAAGCAGCATGTCGCAACGTTGGCAAAAAGTAGATGCATTCTTACAGGACGTTTTCTTCGTAACGGGCAATCGTTTCAAGCTCGCCGAAGTTGAGGCTGTATTGGGCAAGATGCGCCACGTAGACCTCGATCTCCCTGAGGTTCAAGAGCTTGATTCCCGAAAAGTCGTGATCGCGAAGGCGCAGGCCGCCCTCCAACAAGGGTACTCGCCCGTTTTAATTGAGGACACTTCGTTATCACTCACCGCTCTGAACGGACTTCCGGGGCCGCTCATTAAGTGGTTCTTAAAGGCGCTTGGTGGAGAGGGGGTGTACCAGATGGGACTCTCGCGAAACGATTGTCAGGCCGAGGTGCGAACGATCTTTGGATTGGCGCTCGGACCTCAGACCCTCATTTACGGAGAAGGGGTTGTGCCTGGTAAGGTTGTTCCTCCTCGGGGACGTGGATTCGGATGGGACGCGATCTTTCAACCAGAGGGAAGCGATATGACGATGGGTGAGATGACGCCGGAACAGAAATCCTCGTTCAGTATGCGCGTGCGCGCGCTTCAGGATCTCCGTGTTCAGTTAGAGCGATTCCACGCCTCAATCGCTCGTGATGACGATTAAGTTTGGTGACGTGTACCCGTGAGCTCGGCATCAGAAGAGACATCTCCGAAACTCTCCAAGAACATCGAGAAGGTGGCGCGTTCGCTTTTTGCCGACGTTGAAACTCAACACGCGTTTCTTCGTGCTATTGAACAGGGCGAGAGCGGTGTTACCGGAGTAGTATGGTTATACGGAGATCCTCAGCCAGGAAGCTTCCAGACGGGCACGCGTCCTGAGTGGCTCCCGGCGTGGATTGATGTCGCGGCGGAGGGGGAACGTCCAGGGAAGCTCGCTGCGCATGAGCAAGGGGACGTGTATTGCATGGACCTCTCTTCGACCTTCGCCTGTGCCGCACTCTCAGCTATCCCCGACCACGGTGGAGTTATCGTTGATGTGTGCGCCTCTCCTGGGGGAAAGGGGATCGTTGCCCGTCGCTATCTGCAACCCGGTCTCGTTGTTGGGAACGAGGTTATCGGCAAACGAACGGCACAGCTTATCTCAAACTACAAACGGTGTCGGATCGATCCTTCAGTTGTGACCTCGCTCGATCCAGAGAACCTTGGGTCGGAGATTCCGCAGAGCGCCGACCTCGTAATCGTTGACGCGCCGTGTTCTGGACAGTCGCTTCTGCTCAAGGGGATGGCCGCTCCAGGGGCGTTTCACCCCGCCACGATCGGAATGAATGAGCGACGGCAGCGTCGAATCCTCGCGCACTCGCAGAAGGTAGTCGCCCCGGGAGGGTATCTTCTCTACGCTACCTGCACCTTCTCCCGTGAAGAGAACGAGGACAACGTCGAGTGGTTCCTGAAGACCTTCCCAGAGTTCTCAGCCGTTGTCGTTCCCATTCTTGAGCCCTATCGGTCGCACCTTGGAGGTGAGCCGACTTATCGACTTCTTCCGCATCAAGGAAAGGGTGCCGGAGCTTTTTGCGCGCTCCTTCGTCGACAACCCGCCGCCGACCGTTTTGAACGGGAATCACCCGACAGCGTCACCGCCAAGCTCCGCACCGCGTGGCGTTCTCCCACTCTCTTCGTCTCTCGAGCGGCGTCGTCAACCGAACGCCGAGATAGAAAGCGTGACGACAAGAAGAAACGCGCCGCGAAGTACGAACGTCACAAAACGAAGCAGATGTTGCGGCGGATGGAGTAGGGGGGCGGTGGCCGCCCCGGTGAACGGGAGGGCGGTCGTCCTCGACCGCCGCTTTGCGTGAGGCAAAAATAAAAAGGGGCATGTAACATTCCGGCGACCGAGGACGGTCGCCCTCCCAGGTGCCCGTGAATGGGGGGCGGTCATCTTGCCTCGATGTAGCGAAGCGAAGGCGGGGCCTGACCGCCACGTTGCGGGTTGACCCGGAGGGCCCGTCTCCTCGTCCCCTGAAGCCTCAGCGAAAGGGGGCCGACGGGCCCTCCGGGGATTTGATAATCACCCAGGTGATTCGCGATTCCCTACGTCGATGCAAGATGGTGCCCTCTCTTGATCCGTGAACGGGAGGGCGGTCGTCCTCGACCGCCGCGGTGCGTGAGGCAAAATTAAAAAGGGGCATGTAACATTCCGGCGACTGGGGACGGTCGGCCTCCCTTGGCCGTAATCCGTCACTCCCCACTCCCCCACACCCCCAAAATCCCATACTGGCGTTGCGGCGGAAGGGGAAATGGCGGGAGTTGCGGCGTTTCCGGAACCTCGATACCGCCCCGCCCAGCCGCCATCACCGATATACCTGGCGCCACATACCCAACGCGGATGGCGCCGAGCGCTGAGATGAGCGTTACCCTTCGTGTTTGAGAGGAAGCGTTCGTCATCGTGGAGAGTGAGATCGCTCCACCGGCAACGATGACAAGGTCTGTCTCTAGTGTCAGCGCGCCGGTGAAAAGTATCGATCCCGGTGACGCGAGCATCAAGGCCTTAGGTGAGTTCGATGTGATTCGTGCACTCTCTCCAATTATATTCTCGACGGTAACGAGGCTCCCGGTAATGCTTGCAGGACTAGGACAATCCTTCGAAGCGCGGGGCGCGTCGGTGTCTCGAATAGTTGAGGACTTCGGGGTTGTGGGGCACGGCACCGCCTGCGTAAAGATGGCGTCGTAATCAACCGTTGTGATCGGAAGATGTGCCGTTGATGGGAATACCATGAAGGGAACTTTTCGCTCGCCGCACACCTCGTAAGCGATCTCCTCCCCATCAAACGAGAACGTGACCTCTTGGCACCGTGAGAGAGCTCCGGTTAATGGGGATATCTCCGCAACCCCTGCTTGATGTATGGATTCTGAGAGTCGAATATCACCGTACAGTCGCGTGATCTGAGATGCGTCCAACGACAGCAACCGCACGGTGGCGAGGAGAAGCGCCAATCCAAACAGGGTGCTGGGAAGTACCCAACCACGACTGCTTGTGTGCCCCGAGCTTGTCATGGAAGCACCTCATTCCAGATATGACGTTGCGCGAGAGCGGGAACGATGAAGTGGGAGACCTCTCCTCCTTGAGATGGCTTCACGCTGAGTTTCCATATCGTGACCCCATCCGCTCCGGTATGCTTCTCTACCTTAATTTTTTCAATACCTCGCGTGAGTGGCTGATTCTCAAGGATGAGAGAGCCGGTATGTGAGGCCAGCCGTAGGTTCGCGTTTCGGTCGACGAAGAGTGAGTACTCTCGATCCACGGGAGCAAAGAGGAGGGGGCGTGAGGTCCATGAGGGGCTTGCTGATACAACTCCCTGTATGGAGGTGCCGGTAAGCATCACGCAGGTGGTGTTGATCGTTCGCACCTCTCCGACGACCTGCTTTCCCCCCTCAATAGTGTAAAGAAGGAAGCTCTTAAAGGTTCCACTCGGTATGCGGGTGGTGAGCCCGCAGATCGTGGCCGTTACAGAGCTGCCTGAGAGTGAAGCGGAGCTAACCTTCCCCTGAAGTCGTGTGTCGGGGTCGATTATCGAGAGAATGTCAGAGTCACCTCGAGGGCCACTCGTTCCAGAGAGTGAGGCGAGGGGGTGGCGAGCGCCATTGGAGAGGAGCAGAGTGGAGCCCGAAAAGATCTGCGCCGCAAACGGTTGTCGGTTTCGCTCTAACGATCGAAGCGCTCCCGCTACCACCGCGATGGTCTTCCCCGCGGCGAGCCGTCCATTCATCTGAGCGGTGAGTCGTGACCCGGTCGCGGAGATTCGCGCGCTCAAGATCGCGCAGGCAAGGAGCGCCATGCTGCCGAGGAGCAATCCCCACAAGGTGTCGAGCGCGACCTGACCCCGTTGAGAGCTGCGGCGCCTGGCCTCGTTATCGAATAATGAGGAATCGCTCGGTCCCACACGCGCACTCCGTACGAGGATACGATAAAGAGCATACCGGCTGCTCGCACCGTGGTTGCAGGGTCGCGTTCTGGTTCACCACATTGCGCGCCATCTTGTGCATAAACCACAACATCCCACTCCCGGTCGCCAGGATCAGCGCCATCGCCACTAAAGCTTCGAGGATCATGAAGCCTTCCTGATTTCCGTCCATCTTTGTCACGCGCACTCTCTCCGGATGCGACCCCGCAACGACACCACCAGTGAGCAGAGGTACGAATCATTCTCGATCGTGATAGTGGCTGGCGAAGCGGTGTGCGAGGGATAGAAATAGAGCGCCTCTTTGTGCTCTCCTTTGATACGAGCTGTCACCGGGGGCCGGAGATGATGCGCAAAGAGGGGGCTGTTTGCCGTTGTGGTAGCGGTCACAGATTTAGGAGAGATTGCGACCTTCACTGGAGTCGCTCGGGTGACCGCTATCGCGTACGCTCGCTCTAACGCTAACTGGACAGCTCGCGCTTCAACCTGAGCCTGGTGCCTCGGCATCCAGCCAGCGAGGGAGGGGATAGCGATCGCGCTGAGGGAGGCGAGTAGCGAGGTTACCAGCAGTGTTTCAATAAGAGAGAAGCCTCGGTTCATGAGAGGTGTATCGAGGGGCGCACCGCTTTATTGCGTGACCAAGACTAAAAATACCTTTATCTCTGAAGTCCCGGCAGTAAAGGGCTCAGAACATACAAAATGTTTCCTCATGGGTTATACTGGTGGAACTTGTGAGTATTTTGCCGTGTTAAAAAATGAGCTGTAAGCTTAATGGGGCTGGTGTATCTCCGACACAAGCAGATTCCTTCTTAAGAAGGGAAAATTTCATAAAGCCGGCGCAACTTTCGCCGCACTCTACCGATTATCAGCCATCACCCGGTTAATAATCGTTGGAGTCCCCTATGAATACCATATTCACTGTCACTACTCTCTTTTCACTCCTGCTCAGCTTCGCGCGCTCTCCGGTGAGTCTTGATGTCGAACGCACGGTCTCAAAGCGGGAGATGCAGCTCATCTTAGCGGCCTTCGAGGTGGATGGCCCAGGGATGACAAAGCAGGAAGCGGAGTTCGCTCGCGCGGCGTTGTTTAAGGCACGCCGGTCCTTAAGCCCTGAGGCGCAATCAGCGGCGGATCTATGGCTCGCGAAGTCAACGAGTGCCGAGAGCGCTAAGTCAATACCCGTGCGTAGGGTTGAGGCGTTTCGCCTTACCGCTGCTTGGCTTCGTGAGATGCGCGGAACCCAGAGATTGAACGAAGGGGATGCTGGGCTCTTGCTCTCCATACTCGGTTCTAAGCCGAATCCGGTTCGTGCCTATGAGCTATCCCTGTGGGCTGCTCGTGAGCCGCTCACGTCTGATGCCAGGATCGCGGTTGAGCGCTGGATAGCTCGGGGCATCCCTGACTATGGAAACATCCCAGTGGTAAAGGCCATTTCCCCCGCTATCGAGGGGCTTCAGTGGATGAGCGAGTCTGATTTTCCGATAGGGGTAGTGTGTTTTCCAAAGACTCACCTCTGGCCCCTTACCAAGGCGCAGATGCAGAGGCAACTTGGGGAGCCACCTGCGGTGCCAAGCACCGTGAGGTCGATAAGTCAGCTCTTTGGTTGGGTCTCAACGGCGTTACTGGATAGCGATGCGGCAGAGAGAGCGCGTGCAAAGCGCTTTGATACACTCCGTCGCGTCCTTCAGGAGAACCTGACGTCGATAAGGGCCTACACCTTTGGAGAGATCGACCAGGATCTCTTGATTCTCGGAGAATCCAAGGACAACAGAATATGTGGTATCGTTACTCGGGTTGTGGAGACTTAGGGAAGCGAGGAAAAACTCCACGTTTACGAGCACGAGCACGAGCTCCAGCGTATGGTACCCTGTACCATGCGGAGGGGGGTATAGGTAACGATGTCATCTTGTAGTGAGAGCTTGTCAAGGGCTAGGGGAGCTCGCTCGATGTATCGAGCGACGAACTGTTCGCTCTCTTTGTCGTGGAACGGGTCACCCATCCAGACGCCGAAGCCCGTATGATCCTGAGAGAGACTCTGCGCCACATCATCATCAGTAATAAGCTCTCGCTTGTGCAGCTGAGCGAGTACCCGTTCAGCAAACGCCTTCTCGATTGATGCAAGGGCTACCTCCAAGAACCTGGTGAATACCCCGTCTTTCCAGTATCCGTCAGCAAGGAGTCCGTGCAAGTGCGGGTGAAAGTTTAACACCTCGCCGGCGGTTTGTGCGGTGAAGATAGCTGCGAGCTCGCGTTGGTCGATGCCGAGTATGTCGGATAGCGCCCCCCAAGCGGCACGAACGATGATGGTGTTAAGCTTGCGGGCGTACTTAAAGAATAGCGATACACCTAGAGCGCCTCGGCGCGACCGCGTGGTGGGGGAGTGGAAGTCACTACCTCACCGCTGGTTTCGCCTTCGGTAACCACCTACGGTTGCGTCCACTTCTGCTGAGCGGTTCGACCCTTGGAGAGGCGGTCAGTAGCGCAGGTAGGATCCATTCAGGGCTGCTCTTCGATGACCCCCTCTATCGCCCAGCCGGGGCCCGCCTTGACCTGAGAGACTCCACCTACCGGCTTTTAACCAACGAGAGTGAGCCATGGGAACCAAACCGGTTCGACCCGACATCGAGCATTCTCTCCCGTTACGCGGTGCGGGGAAGTTCGAACGTGGCGCTTGATGCCCCGATAGACATGATCGCGTTTAACGGAACGCGCAACGACGCTGAAACGACCTCGGGCATCGCCGTGTGCGAAGAGGCACGGGATGTCCGCTTCTGCGATACCCTGAAGAAGTGGCGAGAAGTGAAGACCGGCGCCGGCGCTGTGCGAGACCTGAACTCAACTCAACTGACCCTTCGCGGAATGATGCCGAACGTGTCGAGCTCGCACGCCATGAACGTTCGCCTCACTGTTAGGACCCCTCGTAATCCGGAGCTCCGAGAGTACTTTGGGATTGAGTGCCAGCCGTAAGGAGAGAGGGCAAATTGTGCCACGAGGCGCACAATCCGATGGTGGTAGGTCCAGTCCGCACTCATCCTCGGAAATATCAGCGAACTCGGAGCATTCCTAGGCGCAATTCGAACTCTTCGATTCAGCACGGAGTGGAGACAAGATTTCGGAGTAGAAATAACAAAATAGTCAGTATCAATAGTGCCAAGGAGATGAGCGTATAAATTGAGATTTTAAGGTTAGATCCAATCTGTGAACATCCCTTCAAGATCAAGAAAGCAAAGACCAAAAAGGCTATGAAGCTTGCAATCATCAGTAAGAGGCCGGGCGTACCCTCAATTAAGGGCATCAAGAAGCTGATTATTGATTCAGGGGAGAGAAGATGATCGGCTGTAAGATGAGGAAGCACCCCCTCCTCACCGATCCGATCATCAAGGTAACCTTCGCCGCATCCGTATGCCAAATGAACTGGCTGGAAAGCAACAAGGAGTAGGGCGAGGGCTTTCGACACTCTCAACATAGCCATCGTGAGTGAACAATGAAGGCTCGTCCTCATCGCTGGGATCGAAAAAAGGGGTGCACACCTTCGTAGCCATCGGAAGAAAGTAGCGGAGCTTTTGATACAACTGCTCATCCCCAACCCCGAGGATGTCTCGAAACTTCTTGCGAAGTAGATCTCCATGTGGTCGACGACGTTGCTGCATCTAATACCGTTATCGATCACCTGGGCGATCGCTCGTTTTGTCCCCATGTCGAGTGAGTCACGTAGACGCTCGGCCGACGATGAGCTGCTTTGCATCGAGCCAAGGCTCGACTTCGCCTGGTTCATACGACGCATGGATGTTTCGTCGGAGAGGCGAAAGAGGCTCTTAAGCCCGTTCAAAATAACCGTTCGCTCGAACTTATCGATGACATGATCTGAAGAGGCGACCCCTATGAGAACGATGGCGGTGGCGAGGGATATCTCGTCCTTGCTATTTGGCGGCCGCTTGGAGGCGATGGACTTCATGCGAGACAGAAGCGCCTCAACGCTTGGATTTGCGTTGTTAGAACCGTTCATGGGACCCCTCATACTGTAGGCACCTCCTATAGTATGCCTGTTTTCCTGGGGCGTGTGCTGTTAATTTTGGTAAGCGATATGCCTCACAACAAAAGAAAGGGAAGTAGAACTCTGAGCACGCCTCTCGGCTAGTCCACCCTACTTTCGACCGAGCACCACTCGAGTCCTAAATGAGCCTGATCAAGAGTAGCTATCTGCTTCGACCATCTCGTATCTCATCGTATCCGAAGTATCATGTGCCAGTGCGGAGGGCACAGGCGGACATGATCAGTAGCCCAATTGAAAACGCAGTTGAGAACTATCTCAAGGCTCGCGGGTATGAGCCAAGTGACATCCACGTTGAGGCGTACTACTGAGCCGTCTCAGGTGATCCTTTACGCCCTTAAAGCGGTCTGGCGGTGTCCTGCAAAATGCCAGCACCGCGACGGCCCAAGACCAATCATGTAAGATTCTACCCCTCTCCGATCTTCCACTCTCCGTGGTCAAGAAAGGCCTCAATCGTTTGTCGCTTCGCTTTATTGATCAAGTTTGGATGGGAGAGTCCGTGCTTCTTCGCGAAGGCATTGAGGGAGATGATGGATTTCCCCTCCATGTAGGCCAATCTCTTGTGATAGCTATTGGTGAGACTGCGAAAGACGATCTCCTCCATCGTTTTTGTATGCTGCGCTTTATGATACTCACTGAACGCGTCGTAGTATTTCGCGCGATCGACGAACGCGATGTTGATCGGGACGTATCCTTCTCGTATCAGCAGGTAATTGACGAGGACCCGGCCGATCCTTCCATTCCCGTCAACAAAGGGATGGATGGACTCGAACTCAAGGTGAAAGCGGGCGACCCTTCGGACGATTGATTCGGTGGGATCTGCATAGTACCGCGTGAGAGCGGTGGTTAA
>JAIXPR010000034.1 GCA_027486155.1 Pseudomonadota bacterium
CGAATCTTTTTATGAGGAGGTCATGGAGGTAGAGCGCCTCTTCAAGGGTCGGGTAGAGCGTCTCTTTCATTTGGCGAGCTCTCGAAGCAGCTCCTCATGCTCAGCGATTACATCGTCAACAGCGGCGCGAAAAGCGGGGCGAACCTCAACGCGAGAGAGATACTCGGATACCGCCTCAGATACGATCAGTGAGATCGACCGGTCCGACGCTTGCGCGTAGTCCCGCAGTTTGGCGAGCACCTCTTTGTTCATCTTTGTGCTGAACTTTTCGGTTGCATCCATGCCTCATATGGTGTCATGACAGATCATGATATGTCAAGATACATGGAGCTCGCGTAACGTAACCCCAATAAAGGGGACGCTTTCCCTTGTTTTATTGCCCCCATGCGCTGGTACCCTGTACCAAACGAAGGACGCCCCCATTCGCTAGTACCCCCCATTCGCTAGTACCCTGTACCAAACGAAGAGGTACTTCGTTACCCCATGCCGCTGGTAACCTTTAATAAAACCAGGGCGTTACCAGAGTGCTTGATCTGTCCGCACCAGGTTAAAATCCTACAAGGCTCCCCCGGGGACATTGATGCAAAAAAAATATGGACGAATATGGATGTATTTCTGGCTGGACTTTTGGACGAATATGGCTGTAAATGGGGTTGACGGCGAAAGATTATGCTGAAAACCGACACAATTCAAATCACGCCGGAGCTGCTGGTGTTGATTGCTGAGGTTGACGAGTTCAAGGGCGCATGGCGCGCCCTTGGCACCCTGGCGCCTGAGCGCCTGAAGGCGCTGCGCCACGTCGCCACCGTCGAAAGCATCGGCTCTTCAACCCGCATCGAGGGCAGCAAGCTGACCGACCGCGAGGTTGAGCGCCTGCTGGCAAACCTGGAAATCAAAAAATTCTCGACCCGTGACGAGCAAGAGGTCGCCGGCTATGCAGAGGTGATGGAAACCATCTTCCAGGCCTGGAAAGAGATTCCCATCACCGAAAACCATATCAAACAGCTTCACCGTGACCTTTTATGCCACAGCGATAAAGACGAGCGGCACCGTGGCGAATACAAGGCCGTGCGCAACGACGTGGGAGCCTTTGACGCCGCCGGCACGATGATCGGCATTGTGTTCGAGACGGCCACACCGTTCGACACCCCCCGCCGCATGACCGAGCTGGTGCAATGGTTGAATGACGCCCGCGAGCTGAAGCGCATTCACCCGCTGCTGATCGTCGCTGTGTTCGTCGTCACCTTCCTGGAAATCCACCCGTTCCGGGACGGCAACGGCCGCTTGAGCCGCGCACTCACCACCCTGCTATTGTTGCAGGCCGGCTATGCTTATGTCTCTTATTCATCACTTGAATCCGTGATCGAGAACAGCAACGAAGGCTACTATCTGGCCTTGCGGCAAACGCAAAGCACCATCCGCACCGAAGCCCCGAATTGGCAGCCCTGGCTGAGCTTTTTCATGCGCGCTTTGCAGCAGCAGATGAAGCGCCTGGCCGAAAAGGTGGAGCGCGAAAAATTGATGATGGCCGCGTTGCCAGAGCTGGCCGCGCAGATCATCGACGAAGCGCGCAAGCGCGGCCGTATCACAATCGGCGACATGATCCGCGCCACCGGCGCGAGCCGCAGCACACTGAAAGAGCATTTCAAACGATTGCTGGAACAAGGCCACCTTGTCCGCCACGGCACCGGCAAGGCAACCTGGTATGCCCTGCCCTGATATAGAACGAGAGGAAGCGGTGTTGAGAAGTCGTCTGGGGAAGACCAAACGAATCATATGAGGGTAGTTCATCGATAGCCCCCCTCTCACTGGTACCCAGTACCATCTATCACTTGTGCCCTGTGCCAAACTCGAGAGTTGAGCTTGAAATCGTAGCGCAAGTTCTATTTTAGCGCTATAATTCGAATCGATGATTCGAAAAAATGCAATCCCTCGCCTTATAGGTATAGCTAACCTGCTGAATAAAAAGAGCTTCTTTCTTTTTGGCTGTAGGGGTACCGGCAAGACCTCGCTGATTAAGGCGAACCTGCCTGAACTTCCCCGGTACGACCTTCTGGACGCGACAACCTTTCTCAACCTCTCCCGGCGACCACAACTGATCGGAGAGGAGAATCCTGATGCAACCATCCCAGTTGTGATTGATGAGATACAGAAGCTTCCCCAGCTCCTTGATGAGGTGCACCGGCTTATTGAAGAACGCGGAATGCGGTTCCTGCTGACAGGGAGCAGCGCTCGAAAACTGAAGAGGGGTGGCGCGAATCTGCTAGCGGGGCGCGCTTGGGAGGCTCGTCTCTTTCCACTCGTTTCCGCTGAGCTGAAGGACTTCGATCTGGTGCGCTATCTTACGCGTGGTGGGCTGCCAGCTGTCTGGCTCTCCGAGGAGCCATGGGAAGAATTGAGGGCCTATGTGGGAACCTACCTCAAAGAAGAGGTCATGGCCGAAGCGTTGGTTCGCCGCATCGATACCTTCAGCGCCTTCCTCGAACTCTGCGCGCTTCGTTGCACGGAGGAGATTAACTTTGAGGCATTCGGTAGCGACCTCGGAGTAAGCGGAAAGACAGTGAGGAATTTTTTTGAGGTTCTTGAAGATACCCTCGTCGGATTCCTCCTCCGTCCATATAAAAAGACGAAGATTCGAAAAGCTACAAGTCGAGCGAAGTTTTATCTTTTTGATCTCGGAGTAACCAACTCGCTCGCGGGGAGGCGAGAGATTCCGGTTGGAACCGAAGCCTTTGGAAAATCACTTGAACACTTCGTAGCGCTTGAGCTCCGGGCCTACCTTAGCTACCGTAGATCCGACCTTCAACTCGGCTTCTGGCGAACCGATAGGGGATACGAGGTAGATTTCACAGTTGGATCCCAAGTGGCTATCGAGGTTACATCGACAGACATAGTCAACGAACGTCACCTAACCGGACTGCGTGCTTTGCAAGAGGAACGCATATTCACATCTTACTATGTAGTGTCGCTAGACAGACACGAGCGTACTCTAGAGGGAGTCACCGTGTATCCATGGAGGACGTTCCTCGACAAATTATGGAATGATGAAATTATTAAGCCTCTTCCCTAGTGCCCTCTGCCTTGAAGGAGGCCAAAATCCAATCGATTGCGGCCATAATCGGCATAGACTCCGAATCTAGCATCCTTTCTCGGATGCCTTGCCCGCGCATGTTTGATAGGTCTTGCAACCCTTTCTTTCTACCAACGCCCATTCCACAAACCGCGCACAAAATCGACAAATGGAAGGATCAAGATTCCATCATCGGTGGTTCGCTGATGCGGTTCCTGACATACGAGGATACGCGCTTTGAACGTTGCTTCCGAAGCTATGGCACGTAGCCCACGCAGGTCACTATCACTTGCGGATCGTGACGCTTTTGCCTCGATAGCGAGGCGATCTCCCAGTATGAAGTCAACTTCGATGTTTGTCGCGGTACGCCAGAATGAGATCCTCTCCTTGGATACGTACTCGGAGTAGCATCGCAACTCGTGATATACGAGCGATTCGAAGGCCTCTCCGTACTCGGTGGTGTTTGGCGCGTATGAGCTGCGCTCTTGCAGGACGCGAGTTACGCCGATATCGAAGAGATAGATTTTTTCATGGGCTACAACTTTGCGTTTGCGCCCCTGCCTCCACGGTTCCACCCGAGATGCCACGAGCGAATCGATCAGAATCTCAACGTGCTCGCGTAGCGTTGTTGGCTTAACTTGGGCATCGGCGCTCAGCTTCGTATAATTTAACTGTTTGCCTGATACGAGCGCGGCGAAAGAGAGAAAACGCCTGAACGCGCTGACGTTCCTGACCGCTGCTTCTGAAATAATCTCCTGCTCGAGGTAGTCAGTGACGTACGAGTTGAGTAGCGCCGGAGGATCCGCTGATGTCCATGCAGGTGGAAGCATTCCGATCTGTAGTGCTTTTTCGAGGATGAAATCATCCCCGATTTCCATGAGACTTAAGGGAAGTAAGTTGTATGTTCTTGCCCTGCCACCAAGGAGGTTGACACCTCCTCGTCGTAATTTCCTGGCGCTTGAACCGGTCATGAGAAAGCGAGCGCCGCGCTCTTCAATCAGGTAGTGAACCTCATTGAGAAGCTCGGGGATCCTTTGGATCTCATCTATAACCGTAATTTTTCCTGACTGTGCGATACCCCGTAACCGCGTCGGGTCGTTTGCAAGGCTCAAGTACTCCTCGCTTTTAAGTAAGTTAATGACGCGACAATCAGGAAACGAATCCCGCAATAGGGTGGACTTTCCCACCTGGCGGGGGCCAAAGAGAAATGCGGAGCCTGCTCTCCAGGTGTCATGTAACGTAATGATTCTACTGTATTTAATCATCCTATGTAAATTATAACGCCGAAGGCGTGATATTTCAATGTTATTACGCGGGATTGGCGTGGATCGTAGATATGAAAAGCCCCACTCGCTATTAAGCGACTGTAACTATGTAGCTTTTAGGGGGAGTGGTTGGGATGGGGGCGGTTGGACCAAGCCTTTTCTTTGGTACCCTGTACCAAAACTAGAGGTCACGGCCCCAATTCCTAATGCCCTGCACCAAACCAGGACCTACTGATACAACTCAATCTCATTCGCGTGAACGTAGTTATCACGCGTCCTGCGTAGGATCTGAACGAGGACCTTCTTCGCGGTGATCGGTGTTGACCACACCATCGTTGCCCAATCGCCGTCTGGGATCGGATCGAGGATGAGGCGCTCACTGTCGTCGATCTGCACCGCTACCGCGAAGTCGGAGTAGGTTGAGCGAACACGAATCGCTTTAATCTTAGTGGCGGCTGTGAACGCGATCGTTGTTTCGAGTGGGTTGATTCCCGGTGTTCGAACGA
>JAIXPR010000130.1 GCA_027486155.1 Pseudomonadota bacterium
GAAGCTCTTCCTGCGGGAAGCTCCTTGAAGGAGACCAACGGCCATCTCCCGCAGAGCAAGGATCCGGAGAGCGGGCTCTCTGGCCTTACCCAGAACGTATTCATGCTCCCGACCTCAGAGCGCCTTCAGCCGAGTCTCATCGAGCTTGGTGATACGACCGTGCTTGTTCAGGTCAATGAGTTCAAGGATCCAACGACCCCTCCATTCGAGGAGGTCAAGGAACGAGTGCTCTCAGCGGTTAAAGCCGAGGAGGCTCGCAAGCTCGCTGACTCGAAGGCGAACGAGCTGTTGAAAACGGCGCAAGCGAACCCATCATCGTTCGCCGCGGAGGCACAAGCTCGAGCCGCGAAGGTTTCGGGGCCGTTTGATATCTCTCGAGAGGAATCATCATCGGATAAGTTCCCTGCCCTCACCGCTCAGATGCGTTCAACAATCCTCGCGACGGAGACGCCGCAGCAGATAGTAGGACGAGTATTCCCGGGAACAGACGAGTTCACAGTTCTCAAGGTTGAGGAGATCAAAGCCCCCGATCTCGCTGACCCGAAGGTCATCTCTGAGTTGGCGAAGTATCGCTCTCAGTCAACTCAAGAGGTAGCGAACAACATGATCACCTCGACCCTTGAGCTGCTGAAGAGTCGGTCGGAGATCGATATCGATCCATCTGTAATTGCGGCGCAGTAGTATGGCGGGCGGCGCGGATTCTTCCACGGAGTCGCGCCGCCTCTACACAATCCCCCATTCCTCTCTTTTCTCGCGCCCCTTGAGTTACATTTACGGTCGAAAGGTGTCTCCTTCAGTCGCCTCCTGTTCCCCCGCTAGATGACTTAGTT
The DNA here is from genome assembly GCA_027486155.1 of Pseudomonadota bacterium. Classification (GTDB taxonomy): domain Bacteria; phylum Bdellovibrionota_C; class UBA2361; order UBA2361; family OMII01; genus OMII01. Next base: position 831 of record JAIXPR010000130.1, read on the forward strand.
TTCCTCCCCCCTTACTCTAGGGGAGATGCGACACGACCAAGCACCACCAACCCAACGACATGAGAATTCCCATGAACTCGCGTCGTGTGCGATCGGCACTCCGCGCGAATCCTACATTGTCGATCGCAGGTGGCAGACTCCAGCGGAGCGAGAGATCTCATTTCTCAAAGAGGAGGCGGCAAGGGCGGTCACCTACCTTCATGAGGGGAAACCGTTCATCATTGGCAACCATCCCGACGGGGTCTATCGACAGCTAGCTCCCCTCGAACTATGTCAGAGCGCAACTGGCGAGTCGAAGGGATTGGTAGCGGTAGCAACTCGGTACAACGGTGGCAAGGAGCAGAGCTTCCTTGGACTGCCAACTCTTACCCTCGTATACTTTCCCACGCCCTCGGACGCGCCCACCTACTGCCACGCCGGCGCGTACTCCTACAGAGCCGGCCCCGCTGACCTCTATCCCGGATCCGTTGGAACGCTGGAACTCGTCATCGATCACTCGAGCGGCCTTGCTCAAATTACACAGCTGCAATCTTCGGCGAAGATTGCCCATCCCTCGGTTTCGGCCATGCTCAAGCAGCCCGGAAACTCTCTCAGCACTCGGTATCAAAGATGGCCGAGTCGGCTCTTAGAGCTCGCCTTTCAACACACCCGTCGCATGGGCATATCTCACATAGCGGTAGGCCCTGTGCCAGACTCGAAACTCCCCCTTTCGAGCTTCGTGCGGAACCACTCGATGATATGCAAAAAAGCCGAGGCGTGTAGCTACGCACGTTCAAAGGACCGCGCGATTCTTACGGACACCAGCATTTCGTAAGGTGGCTTCGGGAGACGCCTGTTTGTTTCTGCTTGGATGTGTCGGTATCATCAACGGGGTCACTTTGATTATACCGAAAAATGACGCTACGATTCTTATTCGCGTGCGCTACGGGGTCGTCTCCGAGGAGCGGCGAGTAACGAACAAGACGCGAAGAGCGTCTCTCTCACCAACGATCAAAACACGATGACTAACTCCGACCCAGTCTACTCATTTCGGGATATTCCACGACCTCCAAGCCCAGACCTAGCGGGCATTAACGAGATCCTCAGTCGCTATACCCTCCTCAATCTGGCTGCTGGAGACGACTCTTCAGATGTCCAACTTCTCACACTCCGTCGCGAAATTCTTGGACTTATGGGCAAGACGCCTGAGTGTTCGTCGGATGTCAGAGATCTGCTGAGCGAGGTCAACGAACTCCTTGCCGATCAGATATATGCGCCTGATGACCGGGAGGCGATCTCTCAGGCATGTCTCACTCATTGGAAGGCAACGTTGGTTCCCCACTTTACCCAGCTCTGCGTTGACACCGTGAAGGCAAAATTGAGGGGAGAGCTTGAAATCGGGGAATTAATCGATATCGGCTTCGCGCTTGAGCAAGGCGCCAGCCACGGAAAGGGATGGGAGGCACTCCTTCTCGATGACGTGGGACCTACGGTAACTACATCATCGCTCTCGGCGGACAGGATGAGGCGCGCCCTTTCAGTGATTCGCTCTGAATACGAGAGCGTTCTTCGAGTAGCGACCCTGTAGGCACAGCCCCACGGGTGCTCAGTGAATCGGTCGAGAAGTGACCTCCTATTCCGGCAACGTGCGCATCAAATCCTCAAACATCTTGAGGAACCGCTCCATGGTTTTCGGATATCCCTTGCCGAAACGTTTGATAACACGCTCGTAAAACTCTTCGGGGCTTGTCGCCACGATAAGCTCCGTTCGCCTAAACAACGGATGCTGGTCGAGCATAGCTCTACGTCGATTAAAGTAATTGAGGGTAAGCCGAGAGCGCATCGCCTCATGAAAGAAAGCCCTCTTCTCAGCGGTGAGCGCATGGAACACCTTCGCGTATGAGCGGTACTCCTCTCGGCTACTAAAATCGCCAAAGCGCTTCCTGCTTTGAAAGAAACGAACTGGATGGTATTCAAAGAGCACTCCATCCACCAAGAAGTCTACCGCGATGGTGTTGCCATTTCGGTCCACTCCGATGGGAACCTGGAAGGTCACTCCTTGTTGAACGTCGAAGTGCGGAACGAACTGCTGAAGCAATGCCGCGCAGATCGCTTCCGAGCGTGAGCAAAATTTTACGGGATCCGGACAGTTCGCGATCGAGATATCGATCGTAATCTCTGTCTTATCGAGTTGATGTCGTTGATTGTCGTGGTGGCGTTTGTGGCGTCGACGGCGATGCTCCCTGGGCTCGGCATCGTATTCATCGAGATTGGAGCCGGGGGATTCTAACAACAGGTCGCGGGAATTAGCCGTGGAGTCTTCTTTCAAGACACCCCTCCTTTTAAACCCTTTGACGCGTTCCTTCCTGGAACACCTTCTACTAACTATGATGAGAAGGATGGGGCATTGGATTCCGTTTTACGGCTAGATTTTCAATTTTTATCTCGAGAAGTAGTTAAAATAATTCATTTTCCCCCTTGTCAGATAAAGCGGAAAGCCCATCACCTTTCCACCTTCTCGTAGGCGAAACTCCGAGAGTGCATCTTCAGAACCATCCTCGTTATGAGGCGCTCGCCGCCGTCGGCCGCGCTGTGGCGACTCCGATCCGCACCCCTAATCGAGATCCGTAACAACGAGGCACTCTCGTGCTGCACGGGCGAGCTTCGACGGACACGCCTCTATCGCAACTGAGTTGTCATTGAAGGCTTGCCATGCCGAGCGCTTCGCCTCTCCGAGAGCCAGCACAACGCTCATCTCAGAGCCGGAAATGAGCGATGAACTCGCCGTCATCCGGTCAGCGGGGGGTTTTGGGGAATCGTGGAAGTGTAGGAAGGTATTCCCCTTCTCTCGCAAGACCGGATGGTGCGGAAAGAGCCCGGCGATATGTCCGTCCTCTCCAACCCCGAGGACCACAACGGTGAACTTTCCTCCGAAGGAGCGAAGCTCTTCCTCATAGGCCCCACATCCATAGTCGCTCTCAGAGGGCTCGGTAACGAACGGATGAAGTTGACTCGCTGAGATAGCCCCCTCGGACACTAAGCTATCAAAGAGGAGCCGCTTTAACCCACCGTAGTTACTCTGTTCATCGGTGAGGGGCACTAAGCGCTCATCCACCATGAAGAATTGGATCCGCCCCAGAAGGTCTCTCGGTTGATTGGCGGACTCAGCATGCAAAGCACCAAGAAGACCAACGACACTGCGGCCACCACATAATCCGACAACGAGGGGCTCATGCGATCCCTTCGCCTTGCACACCGCGAAGATCTTTTGGGCTACCTGACGCAAAGCGCCATCTAGGTTTCCTTGGGCTCTAATTACACTCGTGGTCATCGCTACTTCTCCTTGACGTCCCATACCGACGTATCACTATCCTCAGAACTGATCATCCTCTCAATTCGAGCCCGGTATGCGGTGCATACTGGATCATCCCCTAGTCGCTCAAAGAGCTCGCGGGCATGCGGTATTCGTCCCGCCTCGAAGAGAGCCAGCGCATCATTATACGTCGAGAGATTCGGAACAAGTGCCACGTCGTACGTGTTGTCCAGTGGCTGATAGACAACAACCGGTTCATTCCGTCCAACCACCTTAACGCTGCCTACCTTACGCCACGCAATCGATTCGAGAGCCACATCACGAGTAGCCTCCGAAAGGAAGCGATTGAGAAACTGCACGAGCTGGTCAGGGGCAAGTCGCTCCGAGATACCGGTGAATCCTTGTCCGTTTAAGAAATCCCCCCAGAAGAGAGCCGAATCGCGCTTGAGAGCACCGCGCTCAAGGAGTAGGTCTGAAAGGTCGAAGCGGAGCCGTAGTAGCGAACGAGTAACTGCCCTTGTTGATTTTGATAGTCCTTGAGCCACGAGACGGAATCATCAGTCGAGCGAGCTATCGAGTGAAGAGCGAAGGGCAACGAGAGAACCGGCACGCCACCAAGGTACGGGCCAGGTTCTGTGTGACGGATAATCTGATCTCCGTCAGCGGCGGAGGTAACATTTCCAAATCCAGCACTCGCGCGAATGAGCTCGTCGATCGGGAGCGCCGCGTTGGGAAAGACCGGTGGTTGCCCACCGGTCAGATACGCTTCAATCAACTTACGGTCCGATTCCTGGCGCCCCGTGAAGAGGCGTGTGCTCTCCTCACTCTCTCCATCCGCTCGCCGCTGGAGGGCGACCGCTGAGATGACCGGCAACGACCGCCGCACTACCTGAGCGAACTGTTCGTCATCATGAGCTTCATTCGAGTGCTCAGTAAAAAAAGATCGAAGGCAACGGCCCGAGCACCCGATGCCGCGAGAAACTCAAGAACGGGGTTGTAGACGGAACGGGGCCACGAGGAGGGAGGCGACCACCCAAATTAACACCGCGCCCTGAACCCGTTTCATCTCTGTCGACATAGATCCTATGGTGAAATACCGTTGCACGAGTACGATTCCACGGTAGGGTTTTTCTGTAAACACCCGGTGGATTGAGGGGGGCGTCTGGGTTAGAGGGCCTGCATCGCAAACGAACCTCGCCTTACGCAACCACATGGCCCGCAGGAATGCGCGCCCTCCCGGGCACGGGTCGGTGGGAGGGCGACCATTCCTGGTCGCCGCGATATCGCGCATCGCAAAGGAACTTCGCTTCACGCAACCACTCGGCGGTCGAGGACGACCGCCCTCCCGCTCACGCCCCCCTTTCCGCCTTTACATTTTCGACAATAAAGAGATAGTCGACACATGGTATTTCTTCGCCTACATCGAGGCGCGCACCGAGCAACCACTCCCTTCATCAAAGCACTGTGCGCGCTCCTCATGACTGTGCGCTCGATCACCGCCCAAGCCGAACCGCCCTCCCCACTCTCGTTTGGAGGATTCGTGGACACCTACATCGCGCACGACTTTAACCATCTTCCTACCCGATACCGTCCTTACACCACCCAGCCGTACTACTCAGATGAAGGGGCGCTGAATCTCGGATATGTCGACGCGGTCGTGAATACCAGCCAATTTCGGGGGCGATTGGCGTTGCAGTATGGCTCATCCGTGATCGCTAACTACGCCGCGGAACCCGATGAGTTTGTCCGATATTTCCAAGAGGCGTATGGAGGAATCTCGATATCCGAGTCATGGAAGATAGATGCTGGAATCTTTTTCTCGCACATCGGCGCGGAGTCCTGGATCTCTCGCGATGAATTCACTCCAAGCCGTTCGATTGTGGCGGACTATTCCCCCTACTACCAAACAGGGGTGCGAAGCATTCATGAGATCTCGGAGAGTGTACATCTCGAGTTTCACGTCGTCCGTGGTTGGCAAAATATCTCTGACGACAAACAGCCGTGTTACGGAACGCAGATCGCCTACAACCCGACAGCCGCTACTCGATTTATCTATAACACCTTCGTTGGGGATGAGGATGGAACCAGGGTTTTCAATAACGTGGTCATCAAACACGCGTTCACTGAGAATTTTGGGGTAAGCTCAAGCTTTGATTTGGGCGCGCAGAATCGAAGCAACGAATCTCGGGCGTGGTGGCATGGGTGGAGCATTGTGCCGCACTACAAGATTAACGACACCTATGCCATCGCAGGGCGAGTGGAGCGATATGCCGATCCCGATCAAGTCCTCATCCAAACGCTCTCCGGAAAGAGCTTCAATACAACCGGCCTTTCGGTAAACCTGGATACAACCCTCCTGCCGGATCTTGTGTGGCGAAATGAGTACCGGGTTTTCATCAGTACTCAGGACGTCTTTCCCCGACGGGAGGGCTTCTCGGCGTCGGATAGCTTTGTCATGACCTCTCTTATCTATTCGCTGCGGGTGGCGTAGGGGAGATGTTGCGGCGGTCAGGAATGACCGCCCTCCCTCCTTCGCGACCCGTCACTTGGGAGGGCGCGCATTCCTGCGCGCCACGTGGTCGCACCCAGAGAGGGCCCACCACTATCCTTAGCGCCGGCGAAATGCGCACCCGTGCGCCACGCAAAATTATTAATAATTCTCAGCTTCTATTGAAGAATCCGGTATCAATGTCGTCTACTATGACTTCACCTCATGCTCGTCCGCTAAGTGGTCGATAGTACATGAGGAACTACTAGCCTAGGCCGTACCGTCATGTTGTTTGTAAAGCGTTCGCTCCGTCTCATCGTTTTTTTCATGGTCGTCGTGTACCTGGCGACAGCCACCACTCGGGCGGAGGTTACGCCGCAACCAACGGAGCCAACCCCTGAAGTCATCGCGGTAGACCCTGAGCTTCGCTCCCCTCGGGCCACACTCTCATTCTTCCTCAGCACGATGGCACCATCCGATCGTGACGCGGATCTCGACCGAGCAAGTAAGGCTCTTGATGTATCGGACCTCCCCGAGCTCGTGCGCAACGAGCGGGCCAAGGAGGTGGCCATCAAGCTGTACGCGATACTAACCTACAAGGACATCACGCCCTCCAAGGTTCCGTCATCATCGAGCAACTCCCCCCTCCTCGTCACTGACATCAACGCGTACGGGATCTATCTTGAGCAAACGGGCCCCAACTGGCGGTTCAGCCGAAGTACCGTTAAGGATGTGCCGGATATCTTTCGAGAGATCGAGCACAACCTCTCGAAGAAAGAGATGAGAAAACTCGGGGGCACCACAGCGACGTGGCTCACCATTCGGTCGTACATTCCCGAACAACTAAAGAGCACAACCTTCATCCTTGAGGATTGGCACTGGATAGCGGCGGCCTTCACCCTCGTAGCGACCTTCCTCGTTCAATATACCCTGGTATTGCTTATCAAAGGGATTTATTCGCGGGTCTCTCCGAACCGTTTCTCGTCTCACAACAAAGAGATGCTTGCCTCTATCCGCAAGCCTATCTTCGTCATCGTCTTTACCTCAGCACTCGAACTCTTTCTCTCCTCATTTGACCTTGAGATCGAGTTCTACACATTTGTGATCACCTGGGTCTCAACGATCCGAATCATCGCGATTATGGTCTTAGCGATCCGACTCATTCCGTTGTTCACCGTGAGGGTAAACCGGCTCGCCGCCGAGGCTACCTCGGTAACGGAGGAGATCCTCTACCCACTCGTGGAGAAAGCCGCCTGGATCCTTATCCTGCTCATCGGCGCGGCTCAGGTCCTATGGACTCACGGCGTCAACGTCTCTGGACTGGCTGCCGGACTTGGGCTTGGAGGTCTCGCCTTCGCCCTCGCCGCGAAAGACACCGTTGAGAATATCTTCGGCGCTATCGCTATCTTGATCGATCAGCCGTTCCGCGTCGGTGACAACATCGCCATGAGCGGATTAACGGGAACAGTTGAACACATAGGACTACGCTCAACACGACTTCGTACCCCTGAGAATTCACTCGTTTCCCTTCCGAACTCAAAGATAATCGCGTCGCATGTAGACAATCTCGGCGCGCGAACCTCGGTTCGCATACGAACGGTTCTCAATCTCCCACTTTCCACTCCCTCCACGTCGATCGAGGCGCTCTGTTGTGGGATTCGTGCCATTCTAGAATCCCATCCCCTCTGCGCCCGTGACTCGATCGTGGTACACTTTAACGAATTCAATCAGGCGAGCCTTGGAGTGCTTGTTCAATTTAATCTCATCCTGCAGACGTGGGCTGAGGAGCAGCGTCGCAAAGAGGAGATCTTCCTCGCCATTATCCGCTTGCTAGGAGAGCTAGGACTCGCGCTCGCCGTGCCCATTCAAGAGATTGCGGTGAAAACCTCCCCCGATACGCACCCCTCGACCCAATCCACTGTGGATGGTATCGAAGCTTTTAAGCGGCTCGGTATTTCTTGGAAGCCAAGTTCTCGCTAGGCTGAGGTTAGTGATTTCACCATGTAGGGCTAGCTAGGTTCCAAAGGGAAACATTTTGGCGCGACAGAAAGGGCAGCAAACCCACCACACATCAGAGGGCAGAGCAACCTGTTACACCTGCTTTCGGCCAAGCGCCCACTGCGTGTGCGATTATCTGCCGCCATTTCAGGCGCACGCCAATCTCCTTCTGCTGCAGCATCCGAACGAGTGGCGGAAGTACTACTCAACCGCGAAACTCGTGAAGCAAGCCATCACGAACACCTCTCTCATGCGAGGGGTTACCTTTCCCGCGGAAAATCTCGAGGAAAAGATCGCCTGTCATGACACCTTCCTCCTCTATCCGGGACAGGACGCGGTGGACTGCGAACGTGTTTCCTTATCCGATCGTTCTCTGATCATCGTGATTGATGGCACGTGGGATGAGGCACAGAAGATTGTGTATCGAAATCCCATTCTGCATTCGGTGCAACGGATCTCCTTCCAGAAGCCCCTCGTATCAACCTACCGAATCCGAAGACCTCCCAAGGGCGGGTATCTCAGCACCGTGGAATCGGTCGCGCACCTCCTCACGCTGAACGCGGCAGTTTCAGGATGCTCCCACAAGATCCCAACCTACCAAGGCCTTTTTACCCTCTTTAACGAGATGGTTAATCGACAGCTCAAACACATGGGACGGGAAGCGGAGATCCGGGTGTAGCACCTCACACCAACGATCCGGAGGGCCCGTCTCCTGACGGGCCGGGTATGTTCGAAACTATCAAATTGGACCGCGATGGATGGCGCGAATCGAAACGACGGCCGCGATTCCGGCCCGTCAGGAGACGGGCCCTCCGGGTGGAATAGACAGAGAAGGTAGCGATTACAACCCAGAGATGTTTCATATCTCTGGGTATCACCCGCGCCCTATTTTTCGTCAAGGAGCTCTGTTAACGAGGAAGCCCCGCTAATAACTCCTGCGCTTCGATACACACCAAACTTGGTGCGGGTATCGGCGATATCGAGGTTACGCATGGAAAGCTGGCCGATTCGGTCGTTTGCCGAGAAGCCCTCGCCACCCCGCTCCATCGTCAAGCGCTCTGGGTGGTAGGTGAGGTTCGGGCTCTCCGTGTTCAAGATCGAATAGTCGTCTCCACGACGAAGCTCGAGGGTTACCGTTCCGGTAACCGCCTTACCGATCCAACGCACCAACGACTCACGAATCATCATCGCTTGCGGATCGAACCAACGCCCCTCGTACAAAAGTCGCCCAAGCTTGTAGCCAGAGATACGATACTGCTCAAGGGATCCCTCGTTGTGAATGCCGGAGAGGAGTCGCTCGTACGCGATGTGAAGGAGCTTAATGCCCGGCGCTTCGTAGATACCTCGGCTCTTCGCCTCAATAATACGGTTCTCAATCTGATCAGACAGTCCAAGTCCGTGACGTCCACCGATCTGATTTGCCTCATGAACGAGCGCCACCTGATCCTTGATTTCCCGTCCGTTGATCGCGGTTGGGAACCCCTCGAAGAATGAGATCTTCACCACCTCTGGCTTAATCTCAACCGATGGATCCCACGACTTAACGCCCATAATCGGTTCAACGAGGTACTCACACTCATTCAAGCTCTCGAGCTTCTTGGCTTCATGGGTCGCGCCCCACATATTGGAATCGGTCGAGTACGCCTTCTCAGTCGAGGCGCGATAGGGGAGCTTTCGCGCCACCAGATACTCACTCATCTCCTTACGGCCGCCGAGCTCACTGATGAAGGTCTCATCAAGCCACGGTTTGTAGATCTTCAAGTTCGGATTAACGAGGAGTCCGTACCGGTAGAAACGCTCGATGTCGTTACCCTTATAGGTACTGCCGTCACCCCAGATGTTCACACCATCTTCGGCCATCGCGGCAACGAGCTTCGTACCGGTCACGGCGCGACCAAGCGGAGTAGTATTAAAGTATGTCTTTCCGCCGGTAGTAATATGGAACGCTCCGCACATAAGGGCGAGAAGGCCCTCTCGGGCCAAATCCGCTCGGCAATCGATGAGCCGAGCCTTCTCGGCGCCATAGGTCATCGCGCGCTCAGGAATAGACTCAACGTCGGTTTCATCAGGCTGCGCCAAGTGGGCCGTGTAGGAGTACGGAACCGCTCCCTTTTCACGCATCCACGCGACCGCGACGCTCGTGTCGAGACCTCCCGAGAACGCGAGACCGACCTTTTCCCCCTGTGGAATGCTCTTAAGGATGTGCGACATAGATACCTTCCTCGAAACGTGACCGACGTGGCCCTGAGCTTTAAAAAAGCAGCTTTCTCATATACCGAATAGCTCCGGGGTTGGGAACACTTACTTGAGTTCCGGCCATCTTCACTGAACCGTTCCATGGAACCTTGAATGGGGGAGGCGCTTTGACTAGACTCCGCTCCTTATGAGCGCACCAGCGACACCCCCTACCCCTCTTGAGAAAGCTCTCGGCATTCCCCGTGTTGCCGAGCATATCGATCAGATCGTGTCGCTTGGAGAGGAGTACGTGACGAACGCACCCTCTGGAACGCCCCCCTGCTGCGCATGGGACGCGGGAAGTCTCTCGCGGCAGCTCAGCGCCAAACCAACAGCTCCGCATCAGATCATCCTTTTGGACATGGGGGGCACCCACACGAAGGTAGCTACCAAGCATCCCTCTGGCGAGTGGTCCCTCCTTTTTGATCACCTCAACGACTGGTTCGAGCCGCGCCGAGATACCTCACTATCCCCTCTTCAAGGCTTCTTCCGTGTCCTCGTTAACGAGCTCGTGGAGTCCCTTCCCTCACTCAAAACAGCTGGGCTCCCAATCCGGGTAGGAGTTATCTGGTCAAATCAGATCAAAACCAAGCGTTTCTCAACCGGCGCGACAACCGGGGTAACGGGAATCGTTCATGGATACCAAAGCGGCGGGTATCGAAAGGGGGAGTGGTTTCTTAAAGGGATACAGAACGGTGATGACATCGGAGCACTGCTCCTCTCCGAATGTACCCACGCCGGCATAACCCCAGAGGCCATGGTGCTCGGAAACGACACGCTCTTTACCCTCTTCGCGGTCCCAGGCGCGCACGCCGGTGTTGTGATGTCGTCAGGTGGAAACTGCACCCTCGTCGGCACATCCGAGAGCGACCGAGATGAACTCTACAACTCAGAATTAGGTGGCATGCTCATGCTTCCTGAGTCGGTTCTCTCCGAGGGTGACAAGGAGTTCTCGAAGAACCGAGGACTCGCCCTCCTCTCCCTTGAAGAGTTAAGCGCGGGCAACTGGTTCCCAGATATGGTTTCAGCGAACATCGTGGCGGGATCAAGACTTCCAGAGGGTCGGGATCTTCAACCGATCGCCACAGCCCTCACCAACGGATCGCTGGTGATTAACAATCGAAGTCTCTGCGATCTCCTTGGGGGCTCTCGCGGTATCTTTGAGTCCTTTTCCACCGAATCGGTAACGGCACTCACCTCGCTGACGCGGGCGCTCGTAGAGCGAGCAGCCGTATTAGCTGGGGTCATGACCTACCTGTCGGTCGCCCCCCAGCTCAAAGCCGGCGTGAAAAGAGCGATCATCTCCCTTGATAGCTCCATGGGACGATACTTCCCTGGCTATTTCGATATTATGAAAAGACGCATCGCTGATCTGACGCCATCCGGGCATGAGGTCGAGACCGTACTGGTTCACCCGATCCCGCTTCCCAACGGGGGCGATATCTCGGTTCCCCTCCAAGGCGCGGCGCTCTTGCTCGAATCTTCGATGAGCTAGGTTAGTGGCGGTGGTTACGGATCCCACAGGCCCCTAATCACTCTAAAACTCGCCCTCACGGACTATTCCCGCTATACTCCGCGCCATGGAAGTCATCATTTGCCCATCCGCCGAACGCGCCAACCTTCTCGCCGCTCAGCTCATCGCTGACACGGTCAAAACGAAACCAAAGGCTGTCCTTGGCCTCGCGACCGGTAGAACCCCAGAGGGGGTCTATGCCCGCCTCGCACAACTCCACAAAGAGGCGAATCTCGATTTCTCCGGTGTGACCACCTTCAACCTCGATGAGTACATCGGCATCCCCGTGACACATCCGCAATCGTTCCGAGCGTGCATGGAGCGAGACCTGTTCTCTAAGGTCAACATCAAGAAGGAGAACACCCACCTCCCCGACGGCATGGCCGCCGATCTCGACGCCGAGTGCGCGCGTTACGAGCAGGCGATAGCCGCAGCCGGTGGTATCGATCTTCAACTCCTCGGTATCGGCTTAAATGGACACCTCGCGTTCAACGAACCACTCTCGTCACTCGCGTCACGCACGCGCACCAAGGCGCTCACACCGGAAACAAGGCGACAAAACTCCCCAGCCTTTGGATCACTCGATGAGGTCCCAACGCGCGCGATGACGATGGGTGTTGGAACCGTTCTCGAAAGTCGGTGGGCGATCCTCCTCGCCACCGGTTCGAGCAAGGCTGAGATTATTCTGAAAGCGGTTGAGGGGCCGATGACCGCGGTCGTCACCGCGAGTGCGCTTCAGATGCACAGACGGTGTACCGTTATCGTGGATGAGCCTGCCGGTGAATGGCTCGAGATGAAGGAATACTACCGTTGGGTCTTCGCGAACGAGCCCGAGTGGGCTCCGTATCGCGACCTTGTTTTGGGGACCTCAGCCTAGCGAATTTGCCTATACTGCTCAGGGGAACGTTATGCATTCCGAACCTCACATCCCCGGCGCTACCGTTCCTTTCGCAACCCCAGAGGAGATGCAGTTTGCGCCATCCTCTATCCTCGACCAACTCACCTGCCCTCCTCTCCCCGATAAAGGGAGTGGAGTATCACAGGAGGGAGCAACAACTTCACGTTCTGATAGCCCAGACGAAGCAACCATCCAAAAACCATGAACCCGAAACGAACGGACTGATTGCTCCCTCTCGAGGAACGAAAGGCTGGGCGGGAGAGGATGCCCCTCCCACCCTTCGCGCCTAAGCCGCCTTCGCTACAACCTCGTGCTCGGGCATGGCAACCACGTCGGTCAAGGCCGCGGCCAAAACCATCAGCTCCTCGCGAGAAGCTTTCGCTCCATCTACAGTCACAGAGATCGCCGTCCTCGGCATGAACCTCTCGTTTATCGCGAGAACCGTTGGTCCCGGACGCTTACGCTCAGGGTTCGTTCTGAGCACCATCCGACGGATGAGGGAGATGCCGGATTGGTCACAGCCGAACATCTCGGTCAACCACATCGGCTGCTTCGAGATAGCGTAGTCGAGACTCGCGGCGAGGGAACCTCCACCACCTTTGATGTACGGCTCCTCAAACTCACTTACCGCGCGAACGGCGAGAAGAGCGAGCCCGCGCACAGCGGAGGTCCACTGGAATGAACCAGCAGAGCGGTATGCTCCGCCACTCTTTCCTCTGATGCTCCGACGGACATCACCGCTGACTCCATCGCAGAAGGAAACCTCCGTTAACTGTCCCGCTTCGAAATACAACTTTAGGTCTCTCATAGCTCCTCCTTTGCTCTTTTTTAAATCCTTTCCGTGAATTTCTTTTTCCTTGCTGCCCTATTCCCCGCTCGCAAGTCGCTTACATTCTGAACTCGCGACACCAGTTCATCTTTGAAGCATCTCCTGAATAGTCCTCCGTTCATGAGCTCGCAAATCACCGTCAAATTCTCCGAACCCGACCATCGGCTTTCGTTTTTTTTGACACTTCCCCCTGGAGTTCTGACCCACCCCGGACGCTCCCTCTTTCACGAGCTCCTCACTTTAGCGGTTCGATTTTTCATGAAAATCCCGTAAAACGGGCCTTTTTGCGCACATTCCCACTCATCGCTCACCACCAAACTATGCCTATCCCGTCGTCGCTTCGTTGCGCGCCCGAATCCACCCCCTTCCGTAATCCCACCGTGTCGCCCGTACGCACACAGCATCACCGACACGGGGATACCACTCGGAGAGGACCCGTGAGCGTGTACGGATTACCCGCCACGCTCCTGCTTCTGCGATTCACCGAAGATTTAGGTTTGGATTTTCAAGATGTTAGTCCCCGAAAACCCGATCTCTGTATTCGACGGGCTTTCGCAAGGGACTCGAGAACTCTTTCGAGTATCAGGAGCGGAAAGCCGATCTCACCCAACGATCACGGAGGGTCACAAGGGTGACGCCGTGCTTATAATCGTTGGGGTTAATCGCCTTTCGCATAGTCATTTCATAGTGTCAGACACCTGCAGCACCTTCAATCGAAATCCACTTTCAGGATTCAGATGATGAGGCAGAAATAGGGCGTTATCGGCTCCCAGGGGGTGGCGCTTGCGGAAAATCTTCTAGGGCACAAAGCCCACATCGCCCGCAAAGATTTGTTCTTACTATACTTTTCGCGACACACGCCGACTAAAACCTACAGCACACGGCCGACGAGGCACACCATAACCTCTCGTAATGGTCTACGTTACGTGGTGCGACGTCCCCTATGAATAGCAACAACAACACCCCATCTCGCTCAGTAGAATCACTCATGTCGCACATGGAGGCGTTCAAGCCAAAGGGTGCCCTTCGTAACAAGGATGAGGTCGCTCTCGCCGCCGCGATGGTTCTTCTGGAGGTCGCGTCATCCGACCACGTCGTGGACAAATTTGAGCGGGTGGTGATTCTCAACGGCTTAAAGTCACTTTTCAGGGTGTCTGACGAGACCGCTGGCGGATTAATGAGCAGAGCGAAGGCGCAGCTCTCCAGCATGCGGGGTGCCTCATCGGCCGCGGAGCTTTTACGAGATTCCCTCGACATGCCCTCAAAGCGCGCAATCGCGCAGGTGATCGATAACCTCATCCGGTGCAACGGTGTCGTTGACCACATGGAGGTGTATCTCCGCAAACGGTTCCGGGACATCTTAGGTGTTCCAGAGGAGATGCCCGGTCGCATCGGATAAGAACAGAGGCGGCGGGTTCAATACTTGGAGAAAAAGTTCTAACGAAGCTTTTTTCTGCGCTTTTCAGAGCCTCGGTTACTCAACGAACCGGCTCCGTGTTCGAAGTCATGTTCTCTTCGCTACTCCGACTTCGCAGTGAGCTGCTTCTTCCCAAGGTCGTTTTCAACGCCGAGGTCTACCAAGAGATCGTTAAGGGATTTAGTGGGATCTTTCGGGACGAGTCGGATGGTCAGCTTTACCTGATTCTCAGCCTTGTTTGGCCCCCTCGTCTTATCAAGCATCCCCAAGTTCTCCCAGAGCTTTGATGATCCATCAATCCTCGGAAGTGGGTTCGAATCTCTCTTATAAAATCGCTCATTCGGTCCCCGATCGATTGGCTGCGCAAGCGCCGTGTAACGGTTCCCATCCTCGTCGACACGCGTGACCTCCACCATAAAGTGCCCGAGCGCCTCATTTGCTTTTGCCACTCGCTCTCCCGTCCACGACTCAACCAGGGGACCAAAGATCTGCGAGGTATCGGGGAGGCCGAAGAGCTTCTCCTGATCAGGCATAAACCACGCGATATAAACCTCCTCTTCTGGCTTCGCCGACACGAGAGGTTGGCCATTGATAGATCCCTTCTGATATCTCGTTAAACTATCTCCCGGCCCGCCGAAGATCGTCGGGTTCGCGGATATCTCGTAGCTCTGGTCAAGCGCCCAAGGCAACGCTCGTGTTGGACTATCCCTATATACCAGGGCCTCTGCGGCCTTCTTTACCTGTGTATCCGCAGAACTCTTTTTAGTGGCGACCGACTCGCCACTCTTTCCAGATGCGATCTGCTCAGCGATCTCTTTGGGGATATCCAGAACTCGTGATCGATCCTTTCTGAGCTCATCGATCAACGTCTTTGAGCCTAGTTTCGGAAGAATCTCGTGTCGGTCGTTCAGTTGATCCGCTATCTGGTAGGCCTTTCGATCGTTCTGATTAGCGAGTCGGTAGAAATACCGAATAAGATCTCCAGCTCGCACCTGCACCTGCTCACCCACCACAGGAACGCTCTCTGGCGCTTGAGCTTGAGTCGCGCCCTCTCGAACGGATGATGGTGGCGATGCCACAGCTGAGGATGGGACGTTAGCAGGACCGACAAACTCTAGGGGTTTGGTGGCCTCGTCCACCTTCTTAGGGGAAGCGATCCCCTTTAGCTCGATATGCTCGTGCCATCCCGGTTTCTGCATGAATAGCGGAAACAAAGTCGACCCAATTTGGTCCGGTGCTGGCGGAGCGATCCCAAAGGGGCCCGGCTCGCCTACCGGCTCGCTCTTGGGCGAGGCCTGGGGAGCCTCCTCCCGTGTCGGCTGTAGCTTCATTGCGACGACGTCCGATTTCGGTTGCTCCTTGACCTTTTCTTGGCCCTGGGGCTCGAGCCCCTTGGCGGGAGCAGTGGTCACAAGTTGTTTGGAATCTGTTTTTGTATCAGTACCCGACGGGACCGTCTCCTGGTCAGCCTTCACTTTCATCGCAGGCGCGGACGTAACGGGTGGTGGGGGACTCTGCGGGATAGGGCTCGCCGGCCCGTTCCGCTCTCCTGAGGACGTGCCCACGGCAGTGGTTCTATCGATTCGTTGATCTCGCTTCGAGGTGAGCTCGTCGATATTGATGCCCAATTCTCTCCGAGCACGCGCATAGGTTGTACGGTCGTCCGAGCCATATCGCTCGTACAATTTTCTAATCAACTCCCCGTTCGTGGATGACCCATCAAGTCCCTGCTTTCGGAGAAATGTCTGAAGAGGCGTTTCTGGCGCTGAAGTGGGAGTGGAGCCCGAGGTTCCGGCGCCTTCTTGCCCGTGGGCGGTGTCGCGGGGCGCAAACGGTTTCTCCTTCGCATCCACGAGGGTCCCGACAGCGATACCGAAGTCCCGCTGCGCTCCCCGATACATGGCGCGATAGTCGCGGTTGTACTCTTTATAAAGAGCGTTGATGACATCCTGATTGGTCGCGTTCTCTGAAAGGCCGAGGGTCTTAATCACCGAGTGGGCGTCTTTATCGCCTGTCTCACCCCTTCCAGAGAGCCGTTCGAAGGATGGTCTTTCAGGCATGGTCGCCGGAGCGGTGTCTTGGCGTGGTTCACCGCCTTGCTTATCGGCGCTGGTATCAACCTTATTGCTTTTAGCTACCGCAACCATGAGAACCTCTAGGACTCGGGCTGGCGGTTGAAGCCACCCCATCTCTATTCCGTCGTAGTGGCGGAGATGCTTCAGAAAAAGTTGCAAGGCGTTGATTTTTCGAGGCCAGGCAGCCTATCTATTTGTCCCCTATCTATTTGTCTCAGAGACCGCGCTGTAAAAAGCCGGACGGAGTATGATTTAGAATCGTATCAGTAGTCCCGGAAAGTTCAGACAGTTACCTACATTCTGCTGTGGCGAAATCCTGTGCGACCTTTGAGTTTATATGTTTTCAAAACATATAGGTTGGGGTTTCAGTTCAGGACTTGCCCCGGCGTGATATGAATAAACCCGCGAATTCTTTTCAACTAAGACATGATTGTAAACTATACTAAGCTCTGGCTCCGTCGCGCGCGGTCTCTGAGAGAAATAGATGGGGATGGGAGAACTGCCCCGGAGGATCAAAAAGCAGCCCTCAAATTAACCGTCTCGTGGAGTGAATAGTAGCTGTCTAACGGGACGTTAAGGAGCCGAGAACATAGCATTATCTAAAAGTTGAGTAGCACCCCAGGAGCCTTATACTCAACGGTATGTTTAAGCAGTTTCCCTCCTCACTCCCGCCCTTCGGACCAAACCCGCTCTCTGCCCTCCGTCAGCCGGCAAAGGCACATGCCCCCGAGGCGATGGACCTCCGTCTCGTAAAGTTCTCTCCGCCGACGGGGCGGCCCCAAAGCATGGAGAGCGAACCCTCATCATTTCGCGGTATCAAAAACAACGTCCCGCGAGAGTGGGTCTTTGAAGGTTCCGTTTCGGTCCGTCTGGCAGACTTGGGGATGAATATCCCGGCTAACTTGCGAAGGCATACGCGCGACAAATTTCAGATGCTGATGTTTGACGTCACCGCGGAGAACGGCTTTCAATCCCGAGCCATCGTACCGGTCACGGGCTATTCCGATAAGGAGATGGCCGCCCTTCGCAAGAACCTCGCGAAGCCCTCTCGAAAGCCCATAATACTGTACCAAAACGAACGCTCATGGCTCGCGGTGCTCGAGAGGCCGATCGAGATAGCGGAGAATAGAGTCATCAAACCTCTCTTTGAGGAGATAACGTCCGAGGCGACGGACACAAAGATGCAGTACAAAGATGGCTCTCTGATCATTCGGTCGTTTGTATCGCGAGTTCGTCCCAACGGAGAGTTCGTGGCAGAGCCGGAGATCTTAAGTGGCTACCCAGCGCTTACCGCGTATGAGCGCGCTTCGTACGGGTCAGGCAACCCTTCCCGAGGACGCCCCTTTCTCTACCTATCGCCGGATGTCGTTCGCGACTTTGGCAAACAGGGTACCTTGTTCAATCTCCCCTACATTCGCTTTAACGATCCCCAGCTCTCAAAGCTTGGCTTCGGCTCAGAAACGATTGAGATGCTCGGGGAGAACGGCAAACCCGTTCAGACGCAGTTTAACTGCTATACCAACTTCAAAGGGGTCATGGTCCCGCTACGGAAGCCCTCTGAGCAGAATTTTGACGACCCACTCTTACAACCGATACGCGCCCTCCAGAGCGTTCCCCGGGCGCTGTGGCGAGATTTCACCGACCGTTTGATTCTCAATCAGTACATCGACTCCATCGAGTCGATCGACGCCACAGCGTTGGCGGATGTACAGGGCGAGGCACGCCGCCATGCATCATCAGGGCAACACTCGGAACGTCCCGTTCTTGGCGCGGTGTATGACGGCCCCCGCGATTCGATCGCCTTCTATCGCGATCAATTCGTGGTCTTCGCACTCACCCTCGCAAATGACACAAAGGTGTACCTCGTCGACTCACCCCGCTACGGCACCGCTCTCCATGTGTACTCGAGTCCGGAGATGGCCAAACTTCATACGCAGGGGAGTGAAGCTCGAAAGATAAGCACGAACGACCCCTCGCACCTCCGCAGATTCGTGCACGATCCAGAGGGGCGGTGGCGCGAGCAGTTACAGGAGTTCCTGCTCAGCATGCAGGGGGAGTAATCCTCTCCGCGGAGGGTATCCGCGACACAAGCACGAAAAAAGCCCGGCTTTCGCCGGGCCCCGATCGCCTCGCCTTAACTCCAAGCGGCGATCCTCCTTCTCAGTGCTGAGCATGTCTCACGGATCCGGATGAAGTTTCGCTCGATGTAGGAAGCCCCCACGATCGTTCCCACTCCC
>JAIXPR010000274.1 GCA_027486155.1 Pseudomonadota bacterium
CGACTTCTCCCTTCCCAACACCAACGGCCTTGAGGTGCTCAATGAACTTCGACGTCGCGGAATCGACATACCCGTTCTCATTTTATCTGGAGACGAGTCAGGTCGAGCTGCCAAAGCGGCCCTTCAAGCTGGAGCGAAGGGCTTCCTGCCGAAACAAGCGGGACTCTCGGAGATGGAGCACGCTATCGATGAGATCGCTCGCGGCGGGACATATCTTAGTCCATCCCTCACGGCGAACGGAAATGGCGCGCCGGGCCACGAGGCGGAAGCGTCAAGCGCGGTGCTCTCTAACCGAGAGCGAGAGATTATGGTGCTGCTCGCTAACGGCAAGCCTAATCGAGAGATCGGCAAACTCCTCTCGATCAGTGTGAGGACGGTGGACACTCACCGCTCAAACATCCTCAAGAAATTAGGATTTAAAACGAATGCCGAACTCGTGAAGCTCGCTATCGCTGAGGGGTGGATAACCACTTAATCGTCACATAAACCGCAAAACAACACGGCCCGCACCCGCTTTAAAAGCGGATACGGGCCGTGTTGTTGTCAGGGGGTATTATCCCTGAACCTTAACTCCCTCTATTTCAAGGGAGATCTGCACATCGTCACCGACAACAAGGCCGCCAGTCTCGAGTGTTTTACTCCAGGTGAGCCCAAAGTCCTTTCGATTAATCAGGGTCTTAGCCTCAAAGGCGGCGCGCTCTTTGCCCCACGGATCTTTAGCCGACCCTCCATAGGTCACGTCAAGCGTAACCGGCTTCGTCACTCCGTGAATAGTAAGGTCACCGATCGCCTTGAAGGCCGTGTCGCTCACCTTCTCTACTTTGCTCGTCTTGAACGTTATCGAGGGAAACTTGGAGGCCTCAAAGAAATCGGCTCCTTTGAGATGGTCATCTCGTTTGGTGTCCATGGTGTTGACGCTCGCTACAGCGAGTTTCGCTTCTGCCTTTGATGCCTCAACTCGCGTCGGATCGAAAGAGAAGGTACCAGATACATCACCGAAACGACCCAGCACTGTGGAGATGGCGAGATGCTTCACCTTAAACAAAACGCTGCTATGCGTCGGATCGATCTGGTAGTCCGCTGCCCATGCAGCACTCGATACAAAGGTCGACAGAATAATCGCGATTACTTTCCTCATCGTAGAGCTCCGAAAATCATGGAAGAGATAACTTCCTTAATGGTGAATGACATCGAGGCGATACCCTTGAAGAACTCAACGTATCGTCGATGTGCCCACACACTTAGATCCAGGCTGTTTGATTCGCAATCCCTAAATGAACCTCTAGGGGCCGGAAATCCGTCGACGATGACTTCGGTCATCTGACGTCCACGGAGCTCGTGAGACGTCCCAACGTAACTCGTCAACGCGAACGGGACGGCACAACGACCGACCCGAATCCGATACGATCCGTTTGTCTTGTGCTACCTAGGCATCTCATCTCGCAGACTTGCCGCGCCATCCCCCTCAGCGAGTCCCCGATCAATACAGTCCCAAGCGAGCAGTGCGCATTTGATTCGCGCCGAATGACGCTTTACCCCTTCAAGAGCGAGCGCATCTCCTAGGTCATTGAGGGCATCGCCCTCTATCTGGCTCTTAATCATACCCCGGAAGAGGCCTGACAGACGGCGAGCATCATCCTTAGTCTTTCCACGGAGAAGCTCAGCCATAATAGATGCCGTAGCTTGACTGATCGAACAGCCGTGCCCATCAAAAGCTATCTCAGAGATAGTCTCCCCGGTAAACTTTAACGTCAAAGAGATCTGGTCACCACACAGGGGATTGTTGAGGTCGACCTTGCGATCGGGACTCAGGAGTACCCCTTTACATCGCGGCCTCTTGTAATGGTCCAGAATCAGCTCCTGGTACACTTCATCTAGGTTCACTTCGAAATCTCCATGAGGTGACAACAACGTTCATCGGTCTTCGCAAACAAACTAAAGCCTACACACGAGGGCTACCGTCAAAAACGTGCGTCGGTTGATGGGACTTAAGAGCTTGGGCGGCGTCGAGAAGGAAGGCCAACCGAAGCAGACCCTCTGGCTCACCCGTGAGTTTCACTCGCCCTGTCAGGTGCGCCTTCTGCAAGGTTAACCGACCCGCCACGAGATCAGAGAAATCCTCGTTCGAACCGGAGATCCAGCATGAGGCAGAACTCCCATCGGTAATCCGACCAAAGAGGAGATCGAGCCCCACTTTTATCCCTGCGGCATCAAACCCAACCTCCAGAGGCACAAGCTCGGGTATCTGCGGCGATGCGGCCGCCAGGGAAGCAAGCTCCGTTATCCATTTCTCTTGGCTTTTCATACGGCGATAATGCCTCTCATTGCTCCTTTTGTCACCTGCTTGGCCCCCCGGGCTCATCAGGTGGTTTGTGGCGTATCTAGGGCCATTTGCAACGCGGACAAGGACTATCGCTACACACAGGCGCCCCACTACCCTCGAGCGTGGGATATGGGCATCGAAGCCGCCGCTACCCTATTACGCTTGAGTTCCAGACGAGAGGCTATTGATGAGCTTCTCCAGGCTCTGGAACTCCGGATAAATTCCCAAGAGGCTTCTACCGGCCTCTTTCGCCTTGCTGGCTATCAGCAGCGCCGAGACCTTGTCACCTGATAACGCATAGGCCTTAGCCAAAGCGTGCATCTCATGCATCCCCGCCCAACCGGTCGCCTGGCACGCGCGTGTCGCCAGCTGAATAGCGTATTCCGGCTCGAAGTTTTGACCAAGCTGCATGTAGGAGAGACCAAGTAATCGCAGCACTCGGGGGTGCTCTGGAGAAACCATCAGCGCTCGGTGTAAATGGTGCCGCGCGTACGCTGTCTTCCCCTCGTCGAGCAAGACCTGAGCGAAGGCCACCACCGCTTCAAAGGGCCCGCGATCTTTATTGGCCATAGCGGCGAGCTCGTCACGAGCGTCACCGAGATCTCCGTCATACATTTTAAGACGGATGCGAGCCATCTCAAGCCGAGGGGCGGCCTCCGGCTCACAGTGCATATTCCCCAGAATCTCTCTCGCCTCGGACAACAGAGACGCACTCCCTCCACTATCAACTGCAGCGGTTACGAAGAGGGTGACTAACTCCGGATCGGCCGGAATCTCGGCTAAGGCGGCGCGAACGGTCCATGCCGCCTCGATAGAGTGACCGAGCCACAACTGCAATCGGGCGAGTCGAACATAGGGTTCTCTATCATGCCGAGCTATGATGCTCGCTTGGCGCAGATAGCGCTCAGCATCAGCAAATTGTTTGATTCGGAAAAGACAGTGGGAAAGATCGAGAAGCGCGCTCACTCGCGCCGGATGGCGTTGATGAGAGGACAGCCCTGCCAAGTAGTACTTCGCCGCCTCCTCGTAGTCACCCGCTCGATAAAGCCCCGCCGCTCGCACCCACGACCGAACAGGCAACGAGCCCCACTTACCAATCCACTCTTTATAAAGGCGAAACTTTGCTTTAAGTTTTGAGACAGCCGTCATGTACCGATGCTCCATTTACTGCTGGCTTACGTGTACACAACCTCGTAAGCGTGGAATTATCAGGGCTACTAGTAATCAGCACAAAAATGCCCCCTGCTTCAGGAAATATACATGAGTAATATCAGCGCACTACAAAGCGACCTCGCTACCGAACTCGCCCCCTACCAGATCCTCGTAGATGAACAGTCAAAGCAGTTTTACGGGCGCGATTGGATTAAGGATTTCCCTGCCGCTCCGAGTCTGGTGGTACTTCCTGAATCGGCAGAGCAGGTGAAATTCATAGTGACG
Organism: Pseudomonadota bacterium; assembly: GCA_027486155.1. Taxonomy (GTDB): domain Bacteria; phylum Bdellovibrionota_C; class UBA2361; order UBA2361; family OMII01; genus OMII01. Next base: position 3,761 of record JAIXPR010000274.1, read on the forward strand.
GCGTGCGCCCGACACGGGGTGCCGGTTGTCCCATCTGGTGGACGAACAGGGTTAAGTGGTGGAGCGACCGCGTCTCACGGAGAGGTGGTCCTCTCGATGGAGCGCATGCGCGCTGTGCTTGAGGTTAATCCGGTCGACCGCACCATCCGTTGCCAAGCTGGCGCGCCACTGGAGCGCATTCAACTCGAAGCGACACAACATGAACTCTACTTCCCGGTCGATTTCTCAAGTCGGGGCTCAGCCCAAATCGGTGGGAACATCGCGACCAATGCCGGTGGTATTCGTGTCATCCGTTACGGCAACATGCGTGAATGGGTAGTGGGATTGAAGGTAGTCACGGGACGAGGCGATATCCTTGAGCTCAATGGCTCCTTGTGGAAGAACAACACAGGGTATGACCTTCGCTCGCTCTTTATCGGATCCGAGGGAACGCTCGGCATCATCGTTGAGGCGACACTCAAACTCACCACCCCACCCAAGGACACGACCCGCGTACTCTGTGGAC
>JAIXPR010000106.1 GCA_027486155.1 Pseudomonadota bacterium
CCGAACGCTGAGAGGTAGTACGAGGTGCGCCCGGTCACGAGGATGCGAGGCGTCTTCGTATCGACGAAGCGAATGGTGTCCCCGATGACATACGACCAGAGACCGGCGCACGTAGTAAGAATGATCGCGTAATTCACATCTGGTTGCACGTTGCCGATCCAGTGACGGGTCGGTTGCGCACTCTCAAGCTCTTCAAGGGGAACGAACTCAAAGAAGATCCCGTGATCGAGGTTCATACGGAGTCCGTCGCCATATCCGCGATCTCCGACCGCTATGAAACCCTCACTCGCTGGATATACCTCGCGTAGTTCAGCGTGGCTGTCGACGAGCAGCTCGCGGAAGCGGTCTACATACGGAGCGAAATTAACACCACCGTGCACGATCATCTCGAGATTCTCATAGATACGACCGATCTTGCCCTGCGCCTCAGGTCGTAGCGAACTGAGCTTGTCGAAGAAGATCAGCATCCACGCGGGAACGCCCGAGATCATGCGAATATCCTCTTCAAGAGAGAGGCTCGCTAAGGTGTCGATCTTCTCCTCCCAGTTTTTGAGGAGCGCCAGATCCGCCGGCGGAAAGTATCGCATCTTCGCCCACCAGGGCAGCTCTTTTACCGAGATGCCGCTCAGATCGCCGAAGTAGATCCCTGGCGCCGCGTTAGTGAGATCGGTGCTGCCACCGAGCATGAAGCTCTTGCCCCCCATTAACCGAGAATGCGGACGGTTTGTAACGTGATGAATAAGCAGATCCGTTCCCGCCTTTGTATTCGACTTCAACATCTCACGGGAGTAAGGGATGTACTTCGTGGTTCCGGAAGATGTACCGGAGCTCACCGGGAAGTATGGGATCGTTCCGGGCCACGTGCAGTCAGTGAGAACCGGGAAGCTCTCCTGCCAAAAGTCTCGCCAGAAGTCCTCATACTTTCGAAGAGGAACCTGTCGCTGATAGTCCTCAATTGAGGTAATCGAGGAGAATCCGTGCATCTTTCCGAACTTCGTCGACGCCGCGTGGCGAACGAGACCTAAAAGTTGCTTCCTTTGAGTTTCAGCGGGGTTAAGGGTGTTGAGTTGTTGGTTACGCCAACGGGCGTACAGCCGTAGGAAAGGGGTTGCGTCAAACATGGAGCTTCCGAGGAGAGACCTTTAAGCAAGGCCACCAGCATGGCCGTGAAATCTCTGCTCGGCAAGTACGGATGGGAGGGATGGTCCTACAAAGAGGACAACCGAGCCCTCGATTCGACCGGAGCGGGCGATCATCTTCAGGAGTTCTCGGCGGTTAGGGCTGTGGTGACGAATACGCCCGGCGTGGGGATGGATGTTCTCTGGCTTCCACGAGTAGGTTGTAAGCTCGACCCACTCACCCTCGAACGCTTCACGAATCCGGCTCCATGGAATCTGTGCCATGACTATCCCCTTGGTAAAGTACCTGCTCATCCTACAGGTCTTTTCGGTGCTTATCAAAATTATTTTGGGTTCGTTGAGGGGATTCGAGCCGAGCGTCCACCTGTGCCCGTGCTCTTTACCGCGTGCGTAAACGTGGCCATAAAGGCTTGGGTATGGTGCCGCCGTCTACGATACTCGCCGTGAAAGGTCAGTTCTTACAGATAGTTCGACTGTCGTTTGGGCGGCATCCACGCCTACGTACACGATCCCGGAACGGATCGGAATCACTCTTCACGGCAAGCTCCACACTTGTTTCCTCAGAGATTTGTTTCCTCAGAGATACTGCGCGATCGCGGAGCCGTCATACTGTGAAACGTCACGGAGCGAGAAGCCGCATCTATCTAAAGAACAACGGTCGCCCTTCCTTCGAAACAGAATACGTATCCAAGATCGTCTTGATCCCTAGACAGCATCGAGCGCGAAGCTGTCCGTCGCTGAGTGCTTGAGCGTCGATCTTCGTAGGATCTCTTCGAATCTCTCCCCTAAGGCTCTCGCGCAGCGGCTCGAGTGCAGCCATCTTCTGAATGACTACAAGAGTTGTCGCCGCCACGGTCTCTTTCTTTGCCTTGTCGTTGAAGGCCGTATGGTGCTTCTTCATCGCATCCACAAGGATCGGTGGAAGCTCAACCTTGAAAAGGTGGTTGAGCTGTTGCTCAATCGTCGCACTCGCAGGCAACACAGCCGGCGCAGGTGTTGCGGCCGGCGCAGCCGCTGGCTTAGCCGGCACAGGCTGTGTAGGGCGTGCGGGAGTCGCTTGTCGCTGCGCAGACGCCGGTGGAAGCGCCTTACCTGCGCCACTTTCAATGTGCTTCCCTCTAAAATCGGGAAGGCTCGCTTTATCAAGCGCCGGAGCTGCCGTAGTAGTGGTGCTCTTATCTGGAGCCCGATTTTGGGGCGTAGCCTTCCTCGCTAGCCGGGCTGATCCTGGTTGGCACATACAAAACTCCTACACTACCGCTACAATCGATCCCTACTATTCAAAAAAGAGAGGCTTTCGCGCCGCCACAAAAGCGGGGTCGCTCAGTAGTTGATCGCGGATGATTCTAACCTTCTCCCCGTACAGATCAACTAATGTTCTCATCTCAAGGATGATATTCGGCGCTCCACTCGCTTGGTCCTCCTCAAAGGTTACAAGCGACTTTTTCCAGGCGTTTAGACACGGCATCACGCCGCGATGGAAGTGATCCGACGTTGTGTCACGCTCCTCATCGCGCCCCCGCACCCAGCTTGCCGCCAGAATGTCCTCTATGCCATGCCGCTTAAGGAGCTCCCGCAGATCGGCTTGAAAGGGGATCGAGAGCTCCGCGAGTGGACCACCGTACTCACCATTAGACAGGATCGAACCGATCAGTTGAAACGTTGGAGCTCGGCTAATATCGATCAACCCAAGCATATCGGTGCGTCCGTCGAAGGTGAAGAAGTCTCCGCCCCCAGAACGCCGATGACCGCCCTCGCCGGGAAAGCTCGCCAAGGGCCCTTCTGCGTCGTAAATCACCATCCGCTTGCCGGTCGCAAGGTCGTAACTCTGAGCCGAGAACATCTCGATGGAGTATTCCGGATTGTCCACTGCGCTCAACAGAATCGTCGCGCCGAGCGCGGCGCACTGCGCTGGACGCAAACGTCCGCGAATACAGAATTGGTACTCCGGGAACTCGGGCTTGATAATCTTAAACTCCACAAGGAGCCGCGCTACCTCAACCAACTCACGAGCGCTCGTCATAGCCGGAAGCACAATGCAGTCATCGGCGTTATCCACCTTAAAGCCGCCCGTAAACGAGAAGGGGGCTACACGTTGGAGCGCCGCAAGCTTCCTTCTATCGACCTCAGAGTGCAGGTGGAGCTTGCACCCAATCGGAAGCAGGGCCGCCGCGTCACGACGGAGTTCCCTCACGATCCCACGGAATTCGTCGAGCTTTGGATCGCTCGCAAGAACGCTCAAGCTCTCCTTGTGTACCTGCGACCACTCCTCAAGCTGTGCGACCTCGCCGTCCCGCGTACCCTGTTCAGCGATCATCCGCTGCATCAAGAAGCTCCCTACAAGGGCGTGATTAGCAATAGCGAGCGAGTCATTCGAGCGACTTAATCCACGATTAATAGTGTTCACCGCGGCGTTAATCTCTTCCGCGCACTGCTTGAGAAACACCAGATGCATCCATCCCGGAAAAACCTCAGTGAGCACCTTTCTTTGCGGGAGCAGTAACGGCTCCTCCCATCCGGCAATTTCACGCCCCCAGTTCTCCGGATGGGCGCTCTGAGCCTGATCCCGAAGTCGTTCAATCGATTGCACACTACCCCGTATAGCGTGAGTAACCCCCTCGAGAGCACCCCAGCTTAAGAGGCTTGCGGAGAGCTTCGATGAAACCTTGGCAGGGTCGAAGCACCGCGCTAATTCAAGCACCTTTCCATCAAGATGCTTCTGTACCGTTTCGGCATTTGGTGAGCGCGGTCGATCATCGTAGATATCTCTCGATTCATACGACTGCTCCTCGAATGCCATAAGCTCACTATCGTGCTCCGGTGCCACGGTGAGCTGCTCTATGAGGGTGTCGAGACAGTAGCGGTGCTCACGCGCGTCGAGCACCCCTGCGGCGACCAGGAGATTCAGGTTGTAGATCGTTGGCGCAATGGCGCAGAACTTCTCACGGCGATATGCTTGCTGAGTTCCCTGTAGCTCCCCAGCAGCTCTTCGAACGTTCTCCATGACACCTTCGTGGTCGATCTCTGGAGGAGAGATAAGCATCGATTCAAAAGGCGGTAGCGGACGGTCATGGGATGAAAACTCGTCATCACAATCGCGCTCTACATTCGCGAGTCTCTCCCTCTCATTGGTGAGCTGTTGTGCTGCCCATGGCTCCGGAGCGAAATCAGCCTCTAGTAAGAAGTAACGGTCGCGGGGGAGTGCTCTGCGCTCCCACCTCTCGACCTCCTGCGCGATCGAGTGGTGACGATTAAGGAGTCTGTACGCTCGGGCGGCCACCTTCTCCGCTGGTTGGCGCATCCCAATATAGCTCTCCGCGACCTCGATCCCCGTAAGCCGCTCCGCCGTAAGTGGGGCGGTAATCCAGCCGAAGAGACGAGAGACGGCTTGGGGGCTCACGAGACCGATAAGTTGCGCGTCAAGCACCGCTGAGAGCGCGGCGAACTTCTGCACCAAGAGATCTCTGTTGTTTTCCGCATGAAGATGGTGTTTCGAGCGAAAGCCTGGCCAGGAGATCACAACGTTAGGGTCTCGAATGGCGTCGTACTGCTCAAGAAACCGCAGGAACCCACGGGGGGGACTGAGCGGCTCCGGCATCTTGGCCGCAAAGAAGGCGAGATACACTTGGGCGATAAATCGTCGTTCCTGTGGAGGGCCGAGCACCTCACTCGCAAGGCGTTGCTCGAACTCGTGCCACGCTACCGCAGGGGACGGTGGAACAATCGAGGCGTTACACTCAAGGAGAAGCTCGCGCGGACCGAGAGGGATGTGCGTGCCGAGCAATCCAGCGGTGCGTCGCTCGCCTCGACCGGTGAGTGGCACGGGATTAAACGCGCGGTTCTCAAGGGGGAGGGCGAGCGGGCCCTCAAGTTGCAGGAGGTCAGACACCGTAGCGGACAGGTCAAACGACTGTCCCTTGATGGCGCCGCTGAGTCCAAACACCTCACGGAGGTTTGCGAGCCCCGGTTTAGCGAACGAAGTCTCGCTTCCCTCAAGGATCGCGATAATCTTTGAAGTCGGCTTCTCGCGCATCAAGCAATCTTCAAGGATTGAGAGGCCCCGCGCGGAACCGTTCGTACCGTATTGACCCATGAGATCGACCGCGTACTGCCCGATTGCGCGAGCACGCTCAGGATTCCCCGCGCCGTAGTAATTGACCACCAGAGAGCAGAACCGGATCGCCAACTCTGCGCCCACCTCCGCGAAGGACGCGAGCTCCTTCCCCTTTGCCGCGTAGAGCGTCGCTGTCTCCTCAAAAGAGGAACCCGCGATGGCTGCTATTTTATGGATCTCATCTCCAGAGAGCGATGGCGTCACGATCGCAAAGTCACGACGGAACCACCACGGGGCAGCGCCTTGGCAATAGATATCGGTAATAATCTGAGTGGCGCGGGCGAGCGCTGTTTCTGGCCCCTCAGCGTGAAGGTGTTGGAAGAGGGCAGACGCACGATCGGGATTAAGACCGTTCTCAAGCGCTGACTCAAGTGCGCGGACAAATGTGGCAAAGTTCTCTGATTGAAGCTCCTCATGCGAAAGACGCTCTCGATTCTCCAGCGCAAAGAGGAACGCTTCTGGAAGAACCTTGTCGCCCGTTACCGCTGATACGATCCGATATGTCGCATCACTCCATGCGTCACGCGCGAAGACCCGCTCACGATCGAGCTCCTCGTTCCTTACGTTCCCCATAACAGAGGCGACCGGCATAAAGGCAAGCTCCGGAGGAAGCGCACTGTAATCGTGACCAAGGCACGACACCCCATGCCCGTGCGTTATCTCAACACACGCCGCAGCCCATGCCAGTGGCGAGCGAAAAGCATCTTGCCCGAGATGTGGATGGACCGCCTGCGCGTAGAACTCAGGCTGAAAGTAGAACCACTGAAACGGAGCCTTTGTCGTGTACTGATTGAGGAACGCGAGAGCAGAGGCTCGCTCAACTCGCTTCGACACATCACCATCTTCTGAGAGGGCGAGGTCGGTCGCAGGAATGCCGCCGTTGGAGGGTGTGATCGTAATCGTATCGTCTGTAATCCGAACGGAACCCTCGCGACGGTCGCGCAACGCCTCGGTCAATCCCTTGAGGTGCTGTTTGAGCCACGATAAGCGGGGACCCTCTTGGTTGTGGTCACCGGACCTCTCATAGCGATCCTCTTC
>JAIXPR010000324.1 GCA_027486155.1 Pseudomonadota bacterium
ATCCGGATGAAGTCAGGATCTCCGCCCATGGCCTTCGAAATTCATTCGAGCTCTCTGAGACTCCGCTGAAGTAGGCTACGGGGGTATTTCGCCTGCAGTACGCGAGGGCGTCATCACAGATGATATATCCACCCGTTGCCAGACTACTTTGATTTTGCGGGAGCGAGATGAACGTGTAGACGACAAAGAGGTTCTCTCCCCCAACAACCGCATCGATAGCCGTGTTTGAGAGCCCACTTCGGACGTGCGCGTTGAGGGCCGTTCGAAGGTCCAGGACCATCGATGTATACGGTATATCACTCCCAGCGGAATCAGGGTCCGATGCGTCTAGTATCAGATCGCCGTCATCATCCGCGTCAAAGGCACTTGGAATACCATCGCGATCATCATCGCCACCCGGGGAGATCGCCGCTTGCGTTACGAATGAGGAGAGGCTGCCCGTTGAGCGGGTCCTTACGAGTCCGAGCTGACCGGCTCCAAGCGGCTTCCCTCTCACCGCTCTAATGGTTGGTCGAGCCACCGCTCCTCCGAGCGATGTAGCCGTTGACCTCGCAAGCTCAGCGTATCCTGTTTTGACGGTTATCTTTCCGAGAGAGATCTTTCTCTGTTTTGATGTCGCAAGTTTACCGGAGAAGGTGGTCGAAACCTTGGATCCCGATCCCCCAAGGACGATCGGTCCGGCATAGCGCCCCTGAGAGTTACTCACTTGAAGGCTCGCCCCCTGTAGACGCGCCTTGGAGATATTTTTAAAGGAGAATCTACGATTGCCGCTTACAACTGCCGACGTGGACTTACCGCTCTTCTCCACAAAGTAGACAGTATACCCACGACCTTTGACGAGCTCTCCCTCAATGGTCAGTGATTGCGCCGCAAGATCAGATGCCCAACAGAGCGAAACCGAGAAAACTAGTGTTACGATGCGGGCAAAGTAGTTTTTATGTGCCATGAACCTCTCCTGTCTCTTCGAAGCACCCTCGCTAAAGTATCCCCTCCGTGTCATGCGCAGTAAAGGGAAGATTCCCTCCCCGAATCAATCCCACAGATGTCACCGTCCTAACCCCTTAATGAAGCGAGCAGGACGGAGCAAAAAACTTTTTGAAAAGCACCACTCAATCTGAGGAGCAGGCCGCCGCACTCAGGGAAGTTCACGAGGCCTAACCTCATGATCCCTACCTGGTATACGCGTTCCGGCAACTGCGGCCGCCCCTCCTCTGCAGAACACTCCCCCTGTTGAATCCCCCCATCCCCTGCTAAGTCATATCCTCATGGGAATCGCATCTGACCTCGTCTTCATCATCGCCGCGGCCCTCTTCGGAGGCTTAATCGCGCATCTCTGCCGCCAACCCCTCATCTTTGGCTACATGTTGGCGGGAGTAACGGTGGGGCCCTACACCGGCGGGATCACCGTTGAGAACATCCACGACATCGAGATGCTCGCGGAGATCGGCGTCGCTCTCCTTCTCTTTACGCTTGGGCTTGAGTTCTCATTCGGGGAGCTGCGCCGCGTATGGCGGATAGCGTTCCTCGCTACCCCTCTTCAAATTCTCTTGTGCGCGGTGATGGGATACGTCATCTCCATCGCCCTCGGACTAAACACACATGATGGCATCTGGATAGGAGGCGCAATCTCCCTCTCCAGTACGATGATCGTTCTTAAAACCCTCTCCGCTCGTGCCGGTCTCGAATCCAAAACGGGGCGCATCATGCTCGCAATCTTGATCGCGCAAGATGTGGCCCTGGTGCCGATCATGCTCCTCTTACCCCAGCTCACATCCGACTCCGTCTCTCTCATCCCCATAGCGATAGCGATGGGGAAATCAGCCTTATTTCTTTTCATCATGTACTTCGCGGGGGTGTACCTCTTTCCGAGACTCTTCAATATCATCTCAAGACTGGGCTCCCGCGAGCTCTTCTTCCTTTCGACCCTCACGGTCGCCTTCGGCGCAGGGTTTCTCTCACATGAGTTGGGACTCTCGTTCGCGCTAGGGGCGTTCGTCGCGGGAATGCTCCTGAGCGAGACTGATTTCAACCATCAGGCGCTCAGTGATGTGTCGACGCTGAGAGACCTCTTCGCCCTTATCTTCTTCGTGTCCGTGGGGATGCTCTTCGATCCGATCTTCTTCGTAGACCACATTTGGACTATCGTTCTCCTTACTGTCGCGATTGTGGCGGCAAAAGCGATCGTCATCTCCTCCACGATGAGACTCTTTCGGTACAACCGAGCGTTTTCGTGGACCGTCGGGCTCGGTCTCGCCCAAGTTGGAGAGTTCGCCTTCGTTATCGCGAAAGCCGGTCAACACTCGGGCAATCTCTCCGCCGAGTCATTCTCTCTCATGATCGCCGTCACCGTAGTCTCCATGGTGGCTACACCAGCATTTTTCTGGTTCGGAGAGTTCATCTCCAAAGGGTCGCAGGCCGAGGGTCCCCTTGAGACCTCCCATGTCATCGAGCACGCCGTTCCCCTCGCAGGGCACGTCATAATTGTCGGCGGAGGTGTCGTAGGGCAGTACGTCGCGCGGGTACTCAAGACCTTCGATATCCCGTACACGGTAGTAGAGAACGACTACAAGACCGTCACACAGATGCGCGACAAAAACGTCGGCGTGGTGTTTGGTGACGCCTCGCGACCAACGATTCTGGAGGCCGCGGGACTGAAAGAGGCTCGGCTTGTTGTGGTCACCACCACGAATGATCACATCCTTCCACCTATTGTAGAGGAGATTAGGAGGGCTCGTCACGATGTTCCGATCGTGGTGCGAGTTGAGGAGGTAGAGGATATTGATACCCTCTCATCACTGACGGTTGAAGAGATCGTACAACCTCAACTTGAGGTCGGTCTTGAGATGGTGCGACAGTCACTCCTCTCCCTCGGAATCGATGGGGCACGCGTGTTCACACTCCTTGGTCAACTCCGAGCCGAGCGGTATGAGCCGATGAAGACGCAGGGGCATGGTAAGCGGCTTGCTTGAGGAACAAGAGGGGCGCTAGACTCACGACCGACATGCGCACATCTGTAGCTATCATAGGCGCTGGGTTCAGCGGCACCCTTACCGCTATTCACCTCTCCAGACGTTGCTCGTCGGACCATCCGATCGATATCTACCTCATCGACCCTCGGGGCTCCTTCGGCCCCGGGCTCGCCTACTCACCCCCGAGTGATCGGTTCAAACTCAACGTTCAGGCGAAGGGGATGGGGGCGTTTTCCGATGATGTCGAGAGCTTCTATCGGTGGATGAAGGAGCGACATCCGAACACCTCTCCGAACGACTTCGCGCCGCGGCGGCTCTACGGCGAGTACCTCACCGATCTCCTTGCGGGGGAGACACGGCGAAGCACAGGAGCCGTGATTCATCAGCGAGCTGAGGAAGTGATCGAAATCACTCGAGTGTCGACGCCTGGCGAGTGGGAACTTACGTTCAAGAGCGGTTCGAGATTAGTGGTCGACGCCTGTGTTCTGGCGCTAGGAAATCTCATGCGGTCACCGCCTCGGCCCCCGGGGTCCCCACCAGTGGCGCGTCAACCCTTCGATCCCGCGAGCTACGAGAACATCTCGGCACGCAACCGTGTGGTTATTCTCGGTAGTGGACTTACCGCTGTCGACGTTATTCTGGAGTGCGAGGCCCGGGGATTTAAAGGGACCTATACGGTGGTGTCTCGGCATGGTCGCTTTCCGCGAGCACACGAAGAGCTACCTACCTCCGCTGTCGCGCACCTGCCAAGA
>JAIXPR010000321.1 GCA_027486155.1 Pseudomonadota bacterium
AGAGTGAGGGAGCGCTCCTCCGAGGAATTTATTTATCCTCTCCACGTGCCTGCTCCTTCTTTTCAAAGACAACGACGAGTTCATCCGAGCGGGCCATCCCGAGCTCACTGCGAGCGGCCTTCTCCACCATGCGTGGATCGTTTTGAAGTCCGTGAACCTGCCTCTTCAGCGCCTGAACGTTATCCTCAAGCCGAGCGTTCGTTCGTTGTTGAGACTCAAGACTCTTAGCCAGCACATTTAATCGCGAGAATCCATCGTCTGAGAGGAACGAGAATACCGCCGCGCACAGTGCCAGGGCGAGAACAACGAGAGGTGCAGTGATTCGCATGGAGGTAGCTTAAATCGAAAGGGGCTTCGGTGCCAGAAGTAATGGGTGGGAACCCGCGACCCGGAGGGCCCGTGTCCTCACGGGCCGGGTATGCAGAAATACCTCCGTGCGGATTTCGGCCCGTCGGGAGACGGGCCCTCCGGGTGGCATAAACCACCGCCCGCCCCCCTTTCCACCCCCCTCACCTTTACTTCCCCTCTCCAACGGCGATAGACTCCCACCCACCGGGTACCGGCCTCGATAGAAGCCCTTAACCCTCAATCATCTCAGGAGAATACAGACTATGAAGTCCAGCGCTATCGCGTCAGTAACAGCATACGAGTGCCTTGATTCCCGCGGCTTTCCAACCGTAGCGGCAACAGTAACCCTTCAAAACGGAGCCACCGGCAGCGCGATGGTTCCATCGGGAGCATCAACCGGTGAGTACGAGGCGTTAGAGCTTCGGGATGGCGACCCAGAGCGCTACCTTGGGAAGGGAACGCTGATAGCTGTTGAGAATATCAAAGAGAAGATCGCTCCAGTTGTAGCGGGTCAGGATGCGCTCGATCAGACCGCTCTTGATCGCAAACTGATCGACCTCGATGGAACTGAGACCAAGAGTCGCCTGGGCGCAAACGCCATCCTCGGTGTGAGCCTCGCGGCAGCACATGCTGCGGCTAACTACCTTCAGATCCCTCTCTTCCGATACATCGGCGGAGCGAACGCTCGTCAACTTCCGGTACCTCTCGTGAACGTTATCAACGGTGGAGCGCACGCCGCGAACACCCTCGACTTCCAGGAGTTCATGATCGTTCCACACGTATCATCGACCTTCTTCGAGAACATCCGCTGCGCGTCCGAGGTTTTCCACGCCCTCAAGAAGAATCTTAAGAAGAAGGGCCTCTCAACCGGTATCGGCGATGAGGGTGGATTCGCCCCAGATATCGCCAGCCCAACCGCCGCTCTTGACGCTCTTATCGAGTCGATCACGGACGCGGGCTATGAGCCGGGCAATCACGTTTCGATCGCTCTCGATGTAGCGGCAAGCGAGCTCTACAACGACGAGAAGGGCAAGTACGTTTTCAAGAAGAGCACCAAAGAGGAGTACACCGCGGCAGATATGGTCGAGATGTACGCTGGCTGGGCCAAGAAGTATCCACTCGTGAGCATCGAGGATGGACTCGATGAGAACGATTGGGACGGATGGCGTCTCGCGACGGAGAAGATCGGCGCGAACGTGCAGCTCGTTGGTGACGATCTCTTCGTAACGAACGTTAAGCGTCTCGCTGACGGAATTGATCGTGGCATCGCGAACGCGATCCTGATCAAGCTTAATCAGATCGGAACTGTAACCGAGACCCTTGAGGCGATTAACCTCGCGCACAAGAACGGATACCGTTCGGTCATGTCACACCGCTCCGGTGAGACCGAGGACACCTCTATCGCTGACCTCGCGGTCGCGATGGGTTGTGGGCAGATCAAGACCGGCTCCGTGTGCCGAGGCGAGCGTACCGCGAAGTACAATCGCTTGCTATGGATCGAGACCTTCCTCGCTGGTTCGTCTATCTGTGAGAATCCATTCGCGTGATAGCATGGATTGTAACGCTCCTCGCGGCGATACTTAACGTCGCCGCGTGGAGCACCCCAGGCTCCCCTCTTTGTGCGACGCTCGGATGGAGCGCCATCGTTCTCTTCATCCCCGCGCTCCTCATCCCCACTAATCGTCTGAGGCGATTCTTCATCGCGGGATGCGTCACCTATATCGGTGGCTTCTATTGGCTCTACTCAACCATCAAAGACTTCGGTGGATTTCCGACTATCGCCGCGCTCGCTATCTACGCGCTCTTCGTCGCCGGTAGCGCCGTCCAATTTTTGATCTGGGCATTTTCTTTTCAGTTCCTTCCTCAGTGGATGGGTAAAGCTGGTATCCGTACCGCTGTGGCGTGGCTCATCGCGCACCACTTTTGGATTAAGATCTTCCCGTGGGATTTCGGACACACGCAGCTCGCCTTCGTGCCGTTCGCTCAGGTAGGTCAGGTGGCAGGCGTTACCGGAATAACCTTCTTGATGATGTGGGTGTGCGAAGCGTTCGTGGCTCGAAAGATGACGACACTGCTAGCAAAAACGGCCGCTATCTTAGCGCTGGGCAGCGCGCTCATGTTCGGCAAGACCACCGAGATCTCGTTCAATGACTCAAATAACACTCGGGGTACCCCACTTCAAACCTACCTCGTTCAAGGTAACGTCTCATTGCACCACAAGCACGACGTTACCTACTTCACGGTCAATCGAGAGCAATACCTGACCCTCAGCGCAAAGGCGCTCGGGCACGCGGGCCTCGACTCCCTCGTCATTTGGCCTGAGTCCACCATTACGGATTTTATTCCCGCTTCCACTCGTGACGCGCGAAACTCGAAGTTGCTTCCCTTCCTTAACAACGGCGCCGCGTTCCTTGTGGGAGCTCTTACGTACTCCTCGCGAACTGAATATCACAACAGCTCAGTCCTTATTCGCCCCGATGGTTCAGTAGCGGAGCCGTACCACAAAATGATCTTGATGCCGTTCGGTGAGTACACCCCGCTCTCCTCGGTGCTTCCTTTTTTGAAGGATATCAACGCGACAGCTGGTCAGTTCACCGCTGGCACTGAAGCGGCGGTACTCTCGTTCCCGCTCTCAAGCGGCGCGGAGGTCAAACTCTCACCTCTCATCTGCTACGAGGATATCGTTCCATCGATGGCTCGTGATGCCGTAAACAAAGGAGCGGAGCTTCTTATCAATCAGACGAACGACGCGTGGTTCGGTGACACCGTAGCGCCGTACCAACACCACATCATCGCCGCGTTCCGCGCGATCGAGAACGATCGCTACCTTCTTCGCTCAACGAATACCGGTCTTACCGCTGTTGTCGATCCGCTCGGCCGAACGCTGGCTTCGTTGCTGCCGTACACCGAAGGGATCTTGCCCGTGGAGATCGCACTGCGGAATACGAGGACTATCTTCTCTCGATTTCCGATTCCGCTGCTCTGGCTTATCGGGGCCGCCGTGGCTGTCATCATGGTAATTCGCCGCGCTATCCCTTCGAAGCGCTAACGGTCTTACACCCAGCAGGCATGCGATTCGTGTGCATATCGATCATCTTAATGACGATCCCCTGCCCGTCTATATTGGGACACGCCACCGAATATCGGCGCGTGTAGGTAGCGTAACGACGGCTCGCGGAAAAGGACCGTGTGTTAGGAGGTAGGAGAAATCGCTCCCCGGGCTTCAACACCTTGTAGGCTCCATTTCCATACACGGCGATAACATTAAACTCTCGATCTTGAGAATCGTTCTTCACCAGGATCTGGCCGTCCGGCACGTTATCTCCCAGACAGCCGAGAACCCCAAGGACGATAAGGGAGATGGTGAGGGCCCTGATGAGCGTTGTGAGTACCATGGTCGGCTACGCTAGACGGCGCTTTTAAAACGGCGATATAGAGGCGGTTTATCAACGTCCCCTTCTCACTAGCTACTCGCCATAACGTGGATGGGACTTGATACGGAACATCATGCCGGAGGGAAGATACCTCTATCTTTCACTTTTTGCTGGAGGAGCTGAATGGCCCCGCTTTACAAACGGCATTCGAAAATACACCTCGGCGCGTTTCGAATGATTAAAAGAGATCTCACCGCCTCCATGAAACTTTGTACTTTGGTAACGCACTGGCTCAACCGATAGGTAAGATAGGCGAGTCGGTTGTAGGGACAGGTTAAGGACTCGTTGTATGTACCCGTTAAACGGTATTTCAAAGGCAGCTGACGATGAAATCATATAGTGCGGCACTCTCTCAAACTCTCTCCGCCATCCTCCTTATGGCTACTACTCATTTCGCGAGCGGATGCTCTCCGGTCTCCGGTCCAGATAAATCGGCGGCGGGACTCGTACTCGGAGCTGGATGGGGCGCTGGCGCTGGTGCCGTCATCGGTAATCAGGTGGCGACCTCTGGCGAGGGTATTCCTGTAGGTGCGGGCTTTGGCGCTGTGGGCGGATTGTTGCACGGAATCGGCTATGATCTGGAGGAGGGTTACCAACTTCAAACCCAACGACAACTGGCATCCTTAAATGTTCAGGCGGTCGCTAATCAACGGTATCTTGAGCAGCTTCAACGTAATCTCGACAACACCCGGGCCCCTGATCCGGTAGGTGGCGTGCATCAGATATTCTTTGACGAGGATCAAACCAATTTGCGAGCTGGCGCTATGGCGAATCTTGAGGCTGTCGCCGAATCC
>JAIXPR010000260.1 GCA_027486155.1 Pseudomonadota bacterium
AAACCGAAACCCACAACGCCAAGAGCGATGAGAGCTGCGCCGAGAACGAGGTTCCCCCGGTGGGACCGTTGCGATGAGAGAGGTGGTGGGGTGGTGTCTATAGAGGTCGTCGATGGTGACTCAGTCACAGCGGTATCGACCTGCGTGACTGCTGCTCCCGTGCTTTCAGCGGGTAGACTCATGCAACGACCTCCTCAAAGGTAGGTAGCCCTTGGGCGATTACTCGCTCTTAGCCTCTGCTGGAGCAGACGCTACGTACTTCTTTTTAAGCTTCGAAAGCTTCTTGTCCTCGAAGAGAACGTGCTTGCGAGCCCGTGGGTCGTACTTACGAATCTTGAGCTTGTTCTCGCCCTTACCCTTCTTCTTGTTCTTGCGGTTAGTGTAGAAGAATCCGGTGCCTTCTGACGAGACTAAGAAAAAGGTTTCTTTTGCGGCCTTAGCCATAGTAAATCCTCACAACAGAGCTTCCTCAAAGGCAAACCCGAGAAAAGGGGTGTCGGGACGGAAGCGCTCCCAAGCCCTTGGTTTGTAGCCCAAAACGCGACCCGTTTCAACCCAACGTTGGTGTTTCTCCCGCCTAAACGGCCCCAACGCTTCCGAAAGGGGGCTAACCAACCCTATTTTCAGGTCTCCGAGGGCCCACAATGACACTGACCGAATTCCCTCCAAAGCCGGCCGTATTAATCAGAACTACCTGAGAGGAGGCTCCCCTATCCGGCTGAACTGCCGACTCGTACGAAAAGCCAGTCCATGGTGCTCCCTCAATCAAGGCCTGGGCCAAGGCGAGGCTCACCATGCCGGACGCCCCGTAGGTATGGCCGGTAAGGTGCTTGGTGGAAACAACCCTCACCCCAATCGGCATCGTTCGGGTTATGGCGCTCAACTCGGCCTCATCCCCCTTAATGGACCCTGGAGCGTGGGCGACGACGGTGTCAACCAAAACGCCACTCGGAAGGGACTCGAGCGCCATGCGCATCGAACGCTCAAAGGCTCGCCCATCCGCCGAGAGTCCCGTTGCGGTCGGCGTCTCCTCGATCGCCCATCCGAGACCAAGGAGCGCAAGGTCGCCGTCAACCTCAGCGCCATCATCGGCCATAACGATAGCCGTACCAGCCCCCTCACCCAACACCACCGTATTGGACGATACCGAGACGCTCCCGCACGGTCGGCACGGCCACCGTTGGCTCCCATCTGAGTAAATCCGGAGCGCCTCAAGGTGGGCGATCGTATACGGCGTTAGGCACGACTCAGCGCCACCGAAGAGAGCGGCGGAGGTCATCCCGCTCCGCACAAATGCGGCAGCCGTCAGCAGAGATTGAAAGGCCGATGAGCAGGTCATCGACGTACCGATACTGGCGACAGAGAGCCCATCACGGAGTCTCGACTGCCGAGAGATACACTCTTGCGCCACCCATGAGGAGATATTGCCCGCGGTCGTCGTCGGCGAGGTCTCCGTTGGCACCTTCGAGGGATCAACGGCGAAGTTCGAGATCGTTCGTTCAAGCGCGATCGTCGCGCCGCGCGAGGATCCGATACTAACGCACCCGATCGCTCCGTGACGCCCACCCGCCACATCGAGGGTACGACGGACGGCGGCGATTGCGAGGTGCGCCACCCTATCTAAACGGGAGTGCCGCTCCTCACTCGCCACAACCCGAACCAACGCCTCGCCTTTGTCTGTCAGCGGGAAAACGGGGCGATCGTTTCTCTCTCCAAACGGCACCGCTCCCGGTACAGGGTCCTCAAGGAGACGATTGATCTCCTCCCGCGAAGTTCCGAGGGCAGAGATGGTCGAGAGACCGCGAATAATCAACTTTTTATCCATGCACCACCTCCGCTCTTCTCACATCCGCAAGAAGAGCGAGCGCGGCCCGCACCTCTGCCACGGTGTTAAAGGCGTGGAGACAGAGTCGGATACGCTCCGACCCGGCGGGCACCGTTGGAGAGCGAATCGCCTTGGCGAAGAAGCCTGCGCCCTGAAGCACCGACTCCGCCTCAAGCACCCGCTCATTGGACGGGAGCACCACGCCTTGAATCGGCGAGCTCGACTCAAGAAAAACCAATCCGGAAAACTCGGACCGCAACGCCCCCACGCTCTCGATTAGCTCACGGAGGCGCGCTCGCTCCTCTTGGGCCTCGGCCATCAGGCGATAAGCGTGATCGATATAGCGAAGGGTTATGAGATCAGGCGCGGTTGAGTAAATGAAGGGGCGGGCGAAGTTAATCAGATACTCACGCAATACCTCGCTCCCCACCACGATCGCGCCGCGGTACCCAACCGCCTTACCAAAGGTGTGAACCCTCGCATACACACGACCGTGCAGCCCCAAACTTTGAACGAGCCCCTCTCCTCGCGCTCCATACACGCCGGTGGCGTGAGCCTCATCGACGATCAGATACGCGCCGACGTCCTCGCAGAGAGAACACAACTCCTCAAGGGGCGCCGTATCACCGTCCATCGAGTAGAGCGATTCAACAGCGACGAAGACATCCCCTCGCGCCTGCGCCATCTTTTTTTTGAGATCCTGGAGATCGTTGTGTCGGAAGGAAAAGGAACGGGCGGCGCTTAGACGAATCCCATCGCGCATGGAGGCGTGCACCAACTCATCGTAGATAATCGTATCGTGGCGTGTGCCGAGGCTGCTAAGTAACCCCACGTTAGCCTCGTAACCCGACCCGAAGAGGAGCGTAGAGGGCGCGTCATGGAACTCAGCCAAGAAACTCTCAAGATCCTCGTGCGCTCGGGTCGTACCACTCACCAAGCGGGAACCAGTAGCACCGATCAACGTGTTGTCGGACGAGGTAGCGAGATTAAAGGAAGCCAGTTTACGCGATATGCCGAGGTAATCGTTTGAGCAGAGGTCAACACCACCGGTCACGGGAACGAGTTGTCGAAGGGCCTTAGCCTCTCGACGGTCGTTCAATGCCGTCTCGATACTTTTCGGATCTGTCCGGTTCATAAGCGTTGCCAGCCCTTCAGGTGGGTTGTATGGTACCAGAACTCTAAAAAAAAAAAAAAAGCACGAGACATTAGGGAATTATGAACGTTTTTGAAGAACTCAGTTGGCGCGGACTCGTCCAGGATATGTCAGATCCTGAGGCCCTCTCGAAGCTCAAGCCGGGGGACGCGTTCTACATCGGGTTCGATCCAACCGCACCCTCATTTCAGGTTGGAAACCTCGTGGCGCTCATAGTGAGCATTCACCTTACGAGGGCTGGCCTCAAGCCGATCCTTCTCTTCGGCGGAGCGACCGGCATGATCGGAGATCCCGGTGGAAAGAGCGCTGAGCGAAATCTCCTTCCCCTTGAGCAGGTGGCGGAGAACGTGAAGCTCCAACAAACCCAAGCGGCCAATCTTTGGCGAAGCGCTGGACTGAACGTCACACCCGAGATCGTAAACAACCTCGACTGGACGAAAGATGTCTCGATGCTCACCTTCCTTCGCGATGTGGGCAAACACTTCACTATCAACTACATGCTCG
>JAIXPR010000193.1 GCA_027486155.1 Pseudomonadota bacterium
GGGGTAGGACAGCACAGCTCAGGCGCCAGGCACGCGGTGTTTTTTCCTTGCAGCGCGAGGATTATCTCGGTTCCCTCGAGCGTAGCGGTTTGAAGGGGAAATTGGGTAACGAATCCCATGTCGTGCTCAACATCCACCTCAAGATCCTCATCACCGAGGACATGACGAGCCTTTTCGAGAATTTTAGCGAGTTTTCCCGCGATCAAGCGGTGGTGGTAGTCGTCCGCGACCCAGGTCTGAAGGCGGCACATCGAATCCTCTCGAAGCGTTCCACCACAATCGATAAATCGTTTGCTGATTCGAGCAACCTCGGTCACGTGCGCGTGCGCGGGTGTCAATTCACCACTCGGAAGCCGAAATCGAATGGTGGCATCGGGGGTGTTGGTAAGGGCTTGAGAAAGTTCGGAGATACGCATAAGGAGAGTTTAAGAGATAATTTTTATAAATCAAGGTAGGCTGAGAATACGCCTTGATATTTGTGGGAATATGGTGAGTTCGCGTCGGAAGTGATGGCGTTCCTCAGGTTTAGAGGAAATCGCTGACGCGGACGATCACGTTTACCGTATAACGTAAACCGATAGCCGTCGAAGGTTCTCGTCTCACGACAAAGGTAGCCGTCAGCGTCAGTGATGCTTCCTCGCGATACGATGACTAACCTCTTAAAAGCGCCTCGATCGTTCCCATTCTCTCTAGATACGCGGTTTTTTGGGCTGCAAAATCCATCTCAGGGCGAAGTTGTTTAAACACAGCTTCGATGATGGGCAGAAATCTGACTCCGTGGTCCTCCGTGTATTCAAGCTCAAGGCGGCGACGCATGAGGTCCTCTAAGGTCTCCACCTGCTCCGTGTCGAGAGCAATCATCGTTTCTAAGGCTATGATTTTTTCCCGCGAACCTTCCGCGTAGGCAAGGTAGTGCTTTCCTAGCCGTTTACCATATCGACTGATAAGTCGATTGATATCCTCAGGGTCCAGTCCGTGCAGCTCCAGCGATCGCGCTAATTCCCCCTGTTCCCCCGCCGCGAAGCTACCGGGAAGTTGTAGAAGGTCTGGGCGCTGAGATAGCTGTTTGACACCGAACGGTTTTCCCAGGACGCGAGCGGCAGCGCGCACCCCTTCGAGGGCGGTCCAGGAGGCGGTTGTGTATTTCCCGCCAAAAAGGGTAAGGACGCCGTGCTCCTCAGTCCAGATGTGCTTTCGGGAGAGAACCGTTGAATTCGCGTTTTTGCCTCGACGTGGAAGGGAGCGAATTCCCGCGAAGCAGTAGCACGCGTTCTCCCGTGAGAGGCCAGCGTCCGGGACATCTCTTGCTAGGCGTCCCAGGATCTCCTCGACCTCATCACGAGAGGGAAGGGGATCGAGCTCGGCATCTGTGATCTCTCGTTCGGTTGTGCCCACCATCGTTCCAGCGGGGTGGGGCCATATCCAGTAGTAGCGCGCCCGACCTGGAATCGGGAGAAAAAGACTCGGCCCCGCCCATGGTTTACTAAAGATGATATGTGAGCCTCGACTCAAGGTGAGAGGTCGAGTCTCTCCCTGGAACTCCTTCGCGAGGTGAGATGCCCATGGCCCAGCGCAGTTTACGACGAGCCGCGCTCGTATAGTGAAATCCTGCCGCGTAATGAGGTCTCGGGCGGCCACGTGAAGGATGCCGTCCCCTTCTCGACGTACACCGGATGCCTCGCAGTAATTGACGCACACCGCTCCGGCGCGACGGGCCGCAAGCACATTCTCAATGACGAGTCGTGTATCGCTCATTAGTCCGTCGGTGTAGACGAAACATCCCATGAGGTCGGACCGCCCTTTATGAAACCCCGGAAAAGTGAGTTTCGAGCGGGAGATCCATCTATGACGTCTCTGACGATTTCTCACGAGGAGGTCATAGAGAAATAGTCCGATGCTGAGTTTGACGCGAAAGAAGAGGTGGCCACGGGGCACTGGGATGAGGAACTCGGCTGGGCGTACTAGGTGCCCGACATGCTCAAACATCTCCTCTCGAGCTTTTATTCCCTCAAATACCTGCTCAAAATCGAGCAGTTCCAGGTACCGTAAACCCCCATGAGCCATCTTAGAGCTTCGGCTCGAGGTAGCGGCCGCGTAGTCAGCTTTCTCAATGAGCGCTACGGAGAAGCCAAGGCTCGAGGCTAGTCGAGCGACCGCCGCTCCGTGAATTCCTCCACCAACTACCACGATGTCGAAGATGTCGTGTTTGCTAAGCTTGGAAACTATCTCTCCTCGAGTAGTCGAGTCCGCGGTACGGGGCAGTGGAGAGAGAGGCATTTGAGTTATCACGCTCCCAGTAATACACGATATAGGGCTATGAGCGGAATCGATTTCGAGTCGCAGGACAGATAGCGTGGAGGTGTGACGTAGGACGGATACCGTCCACGGCTA
Source organism: Pseudomonadota bacterium (assembly GCA_027486155.1). GTDB lineage: Bacteria > Bdellovibrionota_C > UBA2361 > UBA2361 > OMII01 > OMII01. The sequence goes on from JAIXPR010000193.1 coordinate 2,392, forward strand.
TCGGTTTACGTATGTACCGTAATCGTCATACGTCGTCGTCACCCGAAGCCAAGGTGCTCTGTTGGCTAATTTTGTGCCGGTTTTTGCCTTGCTAACCTAGTTCGAACCCGTCAACCAGCTGGCAGGCCAGTAGACCAGGAACGCGCTCACAGCGCTGATCGGAATCGTAAGGACCCATGCCCATAAGATGCGAGTTGTGATTCCCCATCGTACCGCGGAGACGCTCTGGCTGGAGCCTACGCCCAAAATAGAGCCGCTGATACAGTGAGTAGTCGACACCGGCAGACCGAAATGCGAGGCCGTGAAGATGATCGACGCGGCGGCGGTTTCAGCCGCGAAGCCGTGGATAGGCTTGAGGTCGATAATCTTGGTGCCGAGGGTCTTAATAATTCGCACTCCGCCGGCGGCGGTACCGAGACCCATCGCCGCGGCGCTCGAGAGTATGACCCACGTTGGAACCGTGAGCTTGCCTGTTTCTGGCATCATCATGTAACCAGCCGCAACCAATGACATGGTGATAACTCCCATGGTTTTTTGAGCGTCGTTACTTCCGTGCGAGAGGGCCATGAAGCCCGCTGATAACATCTGAAGACGACGGAACAGCGGAGCAACGCCGACAGGAGCCGCCTTTCTGAACAACCAGTACAACAGGATCATGAAGCAGAACGCCACCAACATGCCAAGAAGTGGACTGATTACCAAGCTGAGCACGATCTTAGTGAGACCAGGACCTTGGATTGACGCCATCCCGCTGTGAGCGAGGCCCGCGCCAATCAATCCCCCGACCATCGCGTGGGAACTCGAAGAGGGGATACCGTAATACCAGGTGAAGAGGTTCCAGAAGATCGCTCCGACCAGGGCCGCAAACACCACTACCAACGTTATCGTATCGGCGGTGATAATTCCTTTTCCAATGGTGCTCGCTACCGCGGTTCCAGTGAGGGCCCCCACAAAGTTGAGGAGCGCCGCTAGATAAATCGCGGTGCGAAGTGGGAGGACCCCAGTGCTCACCACCGTCGCAATCGCGTTCGCCGTGTCATGGAAGCCGTTGATAAAGTCGAACAAGAGCGCGACGAGCACTACCGCTATGACGAGACCAAGAAGCATTTCTGCTGACATACAACCTACGAGTTCTTGATAACCACCGTGGAGAGCACGTTCCCAACATCGTCACAAAGATCGAGGCTACCCTCGAGACCCTCAAGGAACTCTTTGTGCTTGAGAAGGCGAATAGCGTCAGATTCATTTTTGAACATTGCGGCGATCTGGGTACGGAAGATGATATCTCCCTGGTCCTCGAAGCTCTTGATGTTCTTGCAACGCTTTCGAATGTCGAGGTGACTGGTCTTGCTTTGGAGATGGCTAACAGCTTCATAGATCTCCTTGCAGCACTGGTCCACCAACACGGCGAGCTCCCGGCTTCCAGCGGGGAGGTCCTCCATCGCGTGAACGACGATCTGAAAAGCTGTCGAGTATATCGCGTCTGTGATGCTCTCAAGCTCAGAAGCGAGCTTGTAGATGTCTGACCGGTCTATTGGCGTGACGAAGGTCCGGTTGAGTTCCTGATACACCTCAACGATGACGCGATCCGCTTCGTGCTCAACCTCCTTCAGCTTCTTGATGGTGAGCTCTCTGCTTGAGCGATCGGCGTCCTCCGTACACTTGACGAGGAGGGCGCTGGCGTCTTTGGCAAACTGAGCACCGCGTTGAAGGAGAACGTAGAAGTGATCTTCGCGGGGGAGAAGCCATTTAATCGCACGGTCAAGCCACATAAGTTCCAACACATGAAAAATATAAATTGGACGATGGTATAACTAGCCGAAAACGCAAGGAGTTGGTAGCAGCCCCGAGCCGCAAAGAGTTTTGCTCGTGTTAGAATTGTGTGAGCCATGAGTCGGCGAAGGAAGGAGAACAGCTCACAACGGCTCATGTGGCTCAATGATTGACAGTAACTCCTCGATTTCTTTGACTCTTCTATGAGCGCTCTGATTCTTAAAAATTCGCCACTTGGCGTCGCAGAGCGCCGAGAGAGACTTTAAAATAGAACAGAGCAAGGGGGTTTCGTCTCCTGCTACTTCCTGGGGACTGACCTCTTCTAAGCGACTCGTGCAGAGAGTCACCAGGTTAGAGATATCTCGCGGCAGGTCGAGCATCTCTAGTTGACAACACGCCGCGCCGATACCGAGGCTGAGCTGAGTGCCGTTTCCGAAGAAATCGCCGACCGCGCAATTGAAACGCGAGAGATGTCCGAGAATATTGAATACGAATTTTCGTTCGGCGTGCTTTCGAGACCTCATCATCTGAGCGATCGTCTGTTCTCCTTTGCCGACGAGATGCCCCTCGGTGATCCCAAAGACATCAAGAAGGATATTATCCACCTTCCTCTTGCACTGCAGTTTGTAGCCCAGAGCCGTTTCTTCTTGCTTCTTCGGAAATTTGGCGAATCCTCCGATATGTTCGGGCTTGATTTCATTCGCTACGATAGCGAAACGCTCAAGAGCTCGCTGATTGTATGGAGTGAGTTCGAGACATCGATCAAAGATGCGCGCGGTACGATCAATATCGTAGGGGCGAAGTCCGAAGTGATACCAACCGATAGTCTCAAGCGCGAGCGCGACAAGGCCGTGCTGCGCGGGCTCTATGATGCTTGGCCACTCCTCAGTTCTGACCTGCCTGATCTGATCGAAATCGGGAAACCCGATGAGCGTCAGGATACGCCAGGCTAATCCAACCACCTCCGATAACGCTTTCCGATCCTCTGGATTTTGTTCCCCGAGCTCGAACCGCTCTCTCAGCTCCCGCAGCGCCGCCTCAGCCTGCTGCTCAGCAAGCACGGGGGCGTTTACCCGGTTGGCGTAGTGCCGGTTGGGATTAACGTGGTCGCGACGACCAAAGCGATGTTGGGAGGAGTCAGAATTCACAACGACAGGGTACCTTAACTCCGTTGTTATTTTCCAGACGTAGGTCGCCGACCGGTGGGAGACCGCGGACGCGTATATGTCGATAACGCGCGCCGCGAGGCTCGAGCTGTTTTTGCCGTGGTTACAGGTATTTGAAGTTGAAGGTTGGGCTTAGATCGAGAAGGGTGTTGTACATTAACTTGATGACACCCTCGACATCCTTGATCTCCGCCATCTCTACCGTCGTGTGCATATATCGAAGGGGGAGAGAGATAAGAGCTGACGGGATCCCACCATTCGCGTACGCGAATGCGTCTGTATCGGTACCTGTGGCCCGCGAGACCGAATCCCGTTGAAACTGGATCTTGTGTTTCGTGGCAGTTGTGATGATGAGGTCGAGAAGCTTGTTATGTACGGCGGGTCCGTAGGTCAAGACGGGACCGCCCCCACATCGCGTGTCTCCCTCAACGATCTTGTTGATCATCGGTGTTGAGGTGTCGTGGCATACATCTGTCACGATCGCGACATGTGGTTGGATGGTGTGAGCGATCATCTCAGCTCCTCGTAGTCCGACCTCCTCCTGTACGCTGTTGACGATGTACAACCCGTAGTTGAGCTTCTTCTTGTTTTCTTTGAGAAGACGCGCTACCTCGGCGATCATGAATCCGCCAATTCGATTGTCGAGCGCGCGTCCGACGTAGTACCGGTCATTCAGGATCATAAATTGATCCTCGTACGTTATGACGCATCCAACGTGGATACCCATCTCCTCGACCTCTTTCTTGGACTTCGCGCCAACATCGAGAAAGATATTCTTGAGGCTCGGAGCCTCCTCTTTTCCATCAGAGCGCGTGTGAATCGCGGGCCATCCGAAGACAGCTTTGATGATCCCCTTTGAGGTGTGAATGTCCACTCTTTTGGATGGGGCTATCTGATGATCGCTTCCGCCGTTTCGGCGAACGTGGATAAGTCCGTTGTCGGTAATATAGGCCACGAACCACGAGATCTCGTCTGCGTGCGCTTCAATCACAACCTTAAATTCAGCTTTTGGGTTGATAACCCCATACGCAGTTCCATAGTTATCTACCTCGGTGGTGTCGACGTACGGTTTAATGTGGGAGAGCCACAGCTTCTGTCCGTTCGCCTCGAATCCCGTGGGAGAGGGATTATTGATGTACTGTTCAAGGAAGGAGAGGGACCTCTTTGTAATGATCGTCGGTTTGTAGGTCTGCTGCTTTTTGTTCTTTTTGATCGGTACCATGGTTCGCTCAGTCATGAAGGTGCGCGCTGAAGCGCTATCCTGTTGGTGTAGCTCAACAATCGCAGTTTATTAGGTGAGGTGTCTAGCGATCATCTTGCGACCATCGAAATCGCTTTATGCATGCGATGGAAGCGACCTCATGGTACAACCCCAGAAAACCCCATAATCCTATCGACGAGGGCGTATGGATGTTCACATCACATTTCTGGGCGCGGCGGGTACGGTAACGGGCTCTACCTATCTGGTTACCTACGGAGATATCCGGCTGCTCGTTGATTGCGGTATCTTTCAAGGTCAACGGTCCTGGCGGGAGCGTAATTGGCTGCCACCGCACTTTGATCCGGTCGCTATTGATGCCGTGCTTCTCACCCATGCGCATGTCGATCA
>JAIXPR010000251.1 GCA_027486155.1 Pseudomonadota bacterium
AACTTACCATGACGTTCTGGCGACCACAGCGCGCCGCGATCCGCACCGATGAAACGGGATACCTCGATTGGGGCTCATTGAACTACGGGGTAGGGGTTGGGGACGTTCAAGCGACGTGTGCGGGGCTGTACACAGATGTCTCCGGGGAACTGATAGAGGATACGACCCCGTTTGGAGAGGGCGATAGTATCTTCTTCAACCAGGGCGCTAATGGCGCGCCATACCGAGATTCGGTCGGCGACCGCGCCGCGTCATCCGCGAATACCCTTACCTTCACCGTGGATCTGAAGACGTGCGCCACGCGCGCTGGAGGGAGTGGAACGGGCACCTCGATGGTTTCGCTTGAAGCTCGCGGGGAGAGCGTCACGGGTGGTCAAACTACCGCGCGGCAGTCGTTCTATGTGCAGTTTCAATAGCGCACCGGCCTCTTTTTTTGTATTAGTTTCAGCTCTGGCCAAAAATAATAAATTCGGACGGAGATAACTTCATGTCGAAATACCTAGCCCTTACGAGTACGCTCTCCGTATTCACCTTGAATCTTGGCGCCTTGTGCCTTGGCGTATGTCTCGGATTGACCGGCTGTAGTGGGAGCAGTAATTCCACCAACCCCGACCAGGTAGTGGTGATCGTCTCAGGTGGTAACGCGATTAGTCCCTTCACCTCTCCCGACCTCTCTTGCCAGCAAGGCACCCCGGCCGGTAGCACCGATACCGTTCTCCGCCAAGAGCTCCTCAACGCCGGATATACCGTGTACACATCCCCGGCCAACGCGGGACCAGGACAGGTCTTATCAGATCCGGGGTTCCTCGGATTCTCGGATTGTCCGGTTGTACTTCCCTCCTCGATGACCGTTGATGCCACGGGTGATATCGATAAAGCTGGTGAGCACCTTGCTCGGTTCCTCTCGTACCTCAATACGGAGTACGGCGTCACAACGGTCAATTTGGTTGGACACTCCATGGGAGGACTCTTCTCTCGAGCCGCGATCAGGGTCCTTCAGCAACAAGATTCTCCAATAAAGATCCGTTCGCTGACCACGCTTGGTACACCGTGGCAAGGAGCGATAGCCGGCGATTACGCGGTTGGCTCAACCCCTCTCTCGTCGTGCGCGGGCAACGAGCTATGCGAGGAAACGTTTATTAGTTTTAAGAAGCTTGTCGACGCTGGCGCGCTAGCGGGCCGCGAGGTGACACGAAAGTACCTCACAGGACCTGGTGGGTGGAATGAACGCCAAGGAAATGTCTTAGCCGGTATTCCTGTCGTGCTCCTTGGGGGTGACCGCTTCCAGCTCGAGGGGGGAGATCCCTTCGTTTGGCCAAACGATGGACTCGTTATTCCTCCAAGCGCCTTTGCGGTTGATGTGCCGGATACGGTCTTGCCACACCGAAGATGTACCTCGTATTACGATACGCACAGCCTATACTTTTCCGCGGCAGCAAAGCTTAAGGATCAAACCGCTCTGACGGCTGATCCTCATGTCATCGATGCGGTTATTGACGCCATAAACTCGGCAGACACGGCGCTCGAGACGCCGAATCGAATAGGGTGCCCGCCTCCGACGGTGGAGTAGGGGGGATAGGACAGTCTTAGTCTCGCCAACACTTCGGCAGCGACCTGAGCCCGCACCTGTTGTTGTTCAGGAGAAAACGCTGCGCTCAAGTGCGTTTCATTATGGTTGCTCTGTAGGGGGGCTACCGCACAAACAATCTCCCCCAAGGCTTCGGCTGGCAAGCGAGACTATCAAGGTAGTCAATAACATGGCCCATTTAAAGACTACCCAGACTTTAACGTCTCCGGGGGCTCTTCAGCTCTGGAATTATTCCTAAATCCTGAATCCTATGGGGCCAAATAGGCATTTAGTAAATGCACCCACCTGTCGCTTATGGGTGCATTTGCTAAAATAGCCCTATGGACCAGAATCCGCTCGAAAAGCTCAGGTCGCTTCGGAAGAAGCCTTACTTCACGGTGAGTGAGGCAGAAGGGCTTGGGGTGTACGCAAGCCTTCTTGCCTATCATAGCAGGAAAGGTCGTATCGAGAGGGTCGGCAAGGGGCTCTATCGGTTCCCCGATTCCGTCGCTGACATTCCGATCGACTGGGAAGATCTTATCGTCACCGTCACAAGCATTCCAGATGGTATAGTCTGTCTGATCTCGGCGCTCGCCATGTACGAGCTTACAGACCAACTCCCGAGGGAGCACTGGATCGCTGTGCCGCACTCGAGCAGGGCGCCGCGGCGTGAGAAAGTCAGAATAGTCCGAATGCGCAATGCAGAGCTTGGCGCCACCACGATCAAGCTCGGAGATGCGCACGTTCGCATCTTTAACCGAGAGCGCACGGTGGTTGACGCATTCCGATATCTCGACAAGGAGATTGCGATCAAAGCGCTCAAGGCCTATCTCCAGGGACGAGTAAAGGGTTATAGGCCCGACCTTAAGAAGCTCGACTCATACGCAAAGGCTCTCAGAGTGAACATTGCGCCATACGTGGAGGCATTCGCGACATGAGCAAAAATCATTTGACACATATATCGGATTCGAGATATTATTAATTACATGGATAGTAAGCCGTTATTACTCCTGAGCGGAGAACTTAAATCCCCTCCGTCGCGTCTGAGACGAATATGAAGAAGACAAAACGAGAGGGGCTTGAGAAGGCAGGTTATAAAATTACTGATACGCAGAAGTTCCTTAATCTTTCTGACGAAGAGATGGCGGTTATCGATCTGAAGATCAGCCTCGTTCAAAAGCTCAAGGATGTACGGAAGGCTGCCGGCGTGACTCAAAAGCAATTAGCTAAGCTCATGAAGTCGAGCCAATCGCGAGTTGCTATGCTTGAAAGCGGATCTTCTGATGCCAGTTTAGAGCTGATCTGTAAGGCGCTTTTTGTTCTTGGTATTTCCTCAAAAGAATTGGGGAAAGCGATATCGTCAACTAAGGCAGCTTAGGGGGGACTCGTGTGTTCGGAATGAGCCTGTGTAACCGAGGGGAGAGGGGCAGTTTTCACCACCCTGCTACCTGCTAAGGTTATACCAGGCGATCCGGTGGATAGCCGGATGATCCACTTGTCATCCATCGCACCGTGGAAGAGGGGGTATTACTGGGTACTAAGGGGAATCCAGTCGAGCCATCTCGGAGCTCGTAATATCACGAAGAGACAAGAGAATGTGTTCTGGATGTTTCAGGACTCCCTATGAGTTTCCGGGAGTCCCCAAGGGGATACATAATGGCGGAGCCGACCCGCCTTCGCCAAGGCTACGGCGGGGGAGCCGGGACTCGAACCCCACTATGAAAGAAACGCTGCGCTAGCTCGCGTTTCTTGCGATTTGTTTTAGGCGCCTTTATGCCGTCGCCCCTTCGGGGCTCACGGCTGCGGCGCCTCCTCTCACGTGACCAAGGTCACGCGAGAACTCG
>JAIXPR010000378.1 GCA_027486155.1 Pseudomonadota bacterium
TCGTCCGCCTCTCGGGCCTGCACTTCGGCCGGATTCATCGATTCCGGAGACTCCATACCAAGCTCAATAAGCTCAATCTGGAAACCGCCCCTGATACGCTGGAGGTATTCCGCCTCCCCCTGCAGGACAAACCGCTGGCGAACTCGACCGACACTGAGAACCACTACCTTCATATCGCATGCCTACAACTTGGTGTGGGACCTCTATAGCACAACCTGTTGAATTGGCTCGCTCACAGGCCTTGTTGCCGATCCCGCGGAAAGGGTTTTCCCTAACCCCCTAACATCATTCAAGGTAAAATTCTGTAATTCCTATAAAGTTTTTGCGGGAACCGGCCGACCCACTACATTGCCAGAGGTGTATATGGCTTTGCCGCACTTGCCGTGGGGATAGTTTGAGCTCTTCAATCGGTGAACCAAGAAGAACATGGGCATCACAAAGATAAGCAATCTGTTCGCGTCTAACATCGACTCGGTGCGATCCGTCACTCCGAGCAGGTCGGTCACGCCTGAAGCCACGCGTACGCAAGAAACGCGAGAAGAACGTTCCGACGCCGTTGTCCTCTCGAAAAATCTCCAGTCGACGAATCGTGCGATCCTTCAAGACGCGGAATCAGCGCGGGCGGCCAGGGTCGCTCAACTTAAGGATCAGGTGAAAAGGGGCTCATACAAGCTTGATCAAGAACAGGTAGCCATCTCGCTACTTCGAGATCTGGCGTAGCGCAAAGCGCATGCCACGTAAGCGATGCAAGATTCGACGTGAACGTGCTCGTGCTCGCAAACGTGAACGTGCGCCGGGGCAAGCTCACTCGCCTTCCCCAATCACCTGTGTTCAAATGAGTTTATGCGAACGGTTCTGATGTTGTTTGCGCTGATCATCCTTAATGCGTGCAGCGCCACCCTGCCGGCGAGCCCCTCTTCACCACGGGAATCATCGCGATGGTTTGTAACAACAACCGAACCACTAAGGGGCGTTATTTTACTTATTCATGGCCTTAACGTCCGCCCCAGCGCGATGGACCCGCTCGCCACAACGCTCGCCTCTGAGGGGTATCACGTTCATCGAATAACTCTTCACGGACATAACGGGCGGACCGCAGAGATCTTTGATGAGAACGTATGGGTGCGAGACCTCTCCTCGGCATACCATGATATTCGAGCGCGTTTTCCTACCGTCCCCACGTACCTCATGGGGTACTCACTCGGCGGGCTAGCCCTCGTAACGATGCTCGACTCCACTCCACCAGATCAGTACCCCCAAGCCATGGTTCTCCTCGCGCCTTCAATCTCTTTACGAGGCGCCCTCAATATCGCCACGAAGCTTCATTTTCCACCACCTATTTCCTGGGCGATTCCTAACCTCACTCCGCGATCGTATCAACGGTATGAGTACACCCCCTTGTTCTGGTACTCCAACACGCTTGCTCTGTACCGAAACGCGGCCAGTCTTAAGAACATCGAACATCTCCGTTCAATCCCAACCTTAGTTATCTTAAATGAAGCTGACGAGCTCGTATCGGCCGCTGGAACCTCACGATGGATTAAGGAACACAACCTTGAATCATCGTGGCGAATTGAGGTTATAGACACTAAGGGAGCTGAAACTAGGCTTAAAGAACACCTCATCATCGACGAGCGATCATTAGGACAGAAGGAGTGGTCGCGGCTTAACGGTGTAATCTCCAATTTTCTGTGGCGAAACTAGCTCGTCAATTCCTCATCTTTGTAGCCGTGCGGGCTACCACACACGATAGAGTACTCACGCACCTTATTGAGTAGCGTTTTGTAGCTCACGCCGAGAAGATCCGCGGCTTTTGACTTGTTGCCACCGGTGACATGAAGAGCTCTCTCAATCGCCTCAACCTCGGCCTTCCGAACGGCCTGCGAAGCGATCTCTGGAAGGGTCTTAATGGATTCCTCGATCGCGGCGATATCCAACCTGACGTAGATGCCGAGGTGTTCGGCTCGAATCTCGTTGTCGCACATGAGCACCGCTCGCTCTACCACGTTCTCAAGCTCTCTCACATTCCCCGGCCAGGCGTAGGCAAGGAGCATATCTTGAGCAACCGGATCGATAGAGATCGTTTCTTTACCCATCACAGCGGCGAAGTGCCGCATACTCCTCTCAACGAGCGGCATGATGTCCTCTTTGCGCTCCCGTAATGGCGGGAGATTGAAGGTAATCACGGCGAGCCGGTAGTAGAAATCATCTCGCATCTCGCCGGACACCATCTCGGCCTCCACGTCACGATTTGTCGCCGCGATAATGCGAGGATTAACCCTAATCTGCTTATTGCCCCCAACCCGCCGAATCTCATGCTCCTGCAGTGCGCGTAGGAGCTTCACTTGAAGAAGCGGTGGCATGTCACCAACCTCATCGAGAAACACGGTGCCGGCGGAAGCGAGCTCTAACACACCAACTCGTGATTGTGTCGCGCCGGTGAAGGCTCCTGATTCATGACCAAAGAACTCGCTCTCTAACAGGTCAGGGGGAATAGCCGCGCAATTGACCGCGATGAAGGGCTTATCGTGGCGAGGGCTGTGATCATGAAGATACCGCGCGAGCACCTCCTTACCGGTGCCACTCTCTCCCAAGATAAGTACAGAACTATCGACACGAGCGACGTGTCGCGCTTGCGCCAAGATCTTCTCAAGCTGGGGCGAAGAGGTGAGAAACGCTCGATGCCGCTTTGAACGCTCAGCCGCGTCCCGATCAACGATTCGATTGTGTTTGATGACGTCTCGCAGCATCCCCGCGAGAGAGGCCGGCTCAAAAGGCTTCGCGATATAGTCTGACGCGCCCGACTTGAGCGCCTCGACCGCGACCGCTATGGAACCGAACGCGGTCATAAGAACGTAGGGAAGGTGTGGCAAGGACTCGCGAACCTTGCGCAGGAGCTCAATGCCGTTCATCTGCGGAAGTTTAAAGTCAGCGAGGACGCAATCGATGTGTTGAGAGGAGAAGATCGGAAGAGATTCCTCAGCGCTCGCCGCGCTTAAGACAGAGAATCCCCCTGTTTGAAGAACCGTACACAAAACCTCACGCAACGAGGTATCGTCTTCGATAACCAGGATCGTCTCCATAAGTTCCATCCCACTAAGCGCCGGATCACATCTTGTGATCCCAATAGCTTAGTCGGCAGAAATGGTGGGGAACTTGAAGGTAAAGAGCGCCACGCAAGGTCGGGATAGACCACTGATATCTATATGAATTATGTGGGATTACTGGCCGGGCAAGGAGCCTGCTGCACATCCGTCGCAGGAATATCCCGAATGGCTAAACACCGTCGACAAACGCCACGCGGCGGTCAGGAATGACCGCCCTCCCAATCATCGCCTCACGGGAGGGCGACCGTCCTCGGTCGCCGTAACATCGCTCATCGCACACGCCCTTCGCCTCTCCCAACGCGGCGGTCGAGGACGACCGCCCTCCCAATTACCAGGTCGATCAACGACCGCCTAATTCCTCGAAATCAACTGCCGCAACACGTATGGCAAGATACCGCCGTGCTTGTAGTACTCAACCTCGATATTCGTATCAATGCGAAGACGAAGGGACACATCGAAGCTTGAACCATCGGCGCGTGTAACAACGAGCGTTACCTCCTTACCAGGACGAATGCTATCGGCGCTCTCGAGTCCTCGGATCGAGAACTCCTCGGTTCCGGTGAGTCCGATCGACTTCGCGGTATCTCCGTTCACGAACTGGAACGGAAGCACACCCATACCGATGAGGTTGCTGCGGTGGATTCGCTCAAAGCTCTCAGCGACAACAGCTTTGATTCCAAGGAGGCGGGTTCCCTTCGCGGCCCAGTCACGGGAGCTGCCGGTTCCGTACTCCTGGCCAGCGAATACGATAAGTGGCGTCGAGCTCTCAACGTACTTCATAGCCGCGTCGAAGATCGGCATCGTCTCGCCACTTGGTTGATAGTTTGTCACACCGCCCTCAACGCCCGGAACCATCAAGTTCTTGATGCGAACGTTAGCGAACGTTCCACGCACCATCACATCGTGCGTACCGCGACGAGCGCCATAGCTGTTGAAGTCCTTAACGTCGACTCCGCGACTGATGAGGTACTTACCAGCTGGCGAGTCCTTCTTAATCGATCCTGCTGGGCTAATGTGGTCGGTCGTTACCGAATCGCCGAAGATCGCAAGCGCTCGAGCCTTCGAGATCTGACCTGCGCCGTTTGGAGTGAGCGAGAAGCCTTCAAAGTATGGAGGCTCCTGGATGTAGGTCGAGTTCTTGTCCCACTCGTACACAACGCCGGTGCTCGATGGAACCTTATCCCACAACGGATTCTCAGCCGTCACATCGCGATAGAGACGCTGATACATCTCTGGATTAAACGCCTGTGGCATGAGCGCGTTGATCTCATCGGAGGTTGGCCAGATATCCTTCAGATACACAGGCTTCCCAGAGGCGTCAGTGCCGATAGCGTCCTTGGTAAGGTCGATATTCACCGAACCCGCGAGCGCGAAGGCCACAACGAGCGGTGGACTCATCAAGAAGTTCGCCTTGATGTTCTGGTGAACGCGAGCCTCGAAGTTTCTGTTTCCGGAAAGCACCGCGGCACCGACGAGATCGTTCTTCACGATACACTCCTCAACCTTACTATCGAGCGGGCCTGAGTTGCCGATACATGTCGTGCATCCGTAGCCAACGACTTGAAAGCCGAGCTGGTCGAGGTAGGGCTGCAACCCAGCCTTCGAGAGATATTCAGATACCGCGCGAGACCCCGGCGCGAGCGAGGTCTTCACGAACGGCTTGACCTTAAGTCCCTTCTCCACCGCTTTCTTCGCAAGGAGTCCCGCTCCAAGCATCACGCTTGGATTCGAAGTATTGGTACACGATGTGATCGACGCGATAAACACCTCACCATTTCCAACATCGGTAGTCACTGTCGCGCCATCGACGCTCCCGACTCCGGTAGCTGGAACGGTTACCGCTACCTTCTTGTTGAGGTCAGCTTGGGTCTTACCGTATCCACCCTCAGCGAGCCCTTGAACGAGAAGGTCGCTGAAAGCTTTTTTCACATCACCCAACGCGATCTTATCTTGAGGACGTTTCGGTCCAGCCACACTTGGCTGAACGATGGAGAGGTCCAGATCCAAGAGCTGCGAGTAGTCGCACTCTCCCTTCTTTGGAATACCGAAGAGCCCTTGAGCCTTGTAGTAATTCCGGAAGGTCTCAACCCGCTCTGGGGAACGTCCCGTCGCGAGCAGGTATTCGCAGGTGCGCTCATCAACGGGGAAGAAGCCCATGGTCGCGCCGTATTCAGGGGCCATATTCGCGATCGTCGCGCGATCCGTAACAGGGATACTCTCCGCGCCGTCGCCGAAGAACTCAACGAACTTACCAACAACCTTCGCCTTACGAAGGACGTTCGTAATGTGAAGTACGAGATCGGTCGCGGTAACTCCTGGCGAGAGCTTTCCGTGAAGGTGGAAACCAACAACATCAGGAGTTAGGAAGTACACCGGCTGGCCCAACATCGCGGCCTCCGCCTCAATTCCTCCAACGCCCCATCCCACAACGCCAAGACCGTTAATCATCGTCGTGTGAGAGTCCGTTCCGACCAGCGTATCTGGGAAATAGACACCATCACGCTCAAGCGCTCCCTGCGCGAGATACTCAAGGTTTACCTGATGACAGATACCGAAACCTGGAGGAACAACACTGAACGATTTGAACGCCTGCTTGCACCACTTTAAGAATTGGTAGCGAGACTCATTGCGCTCGAACTCGGTCTCCATATTGAGTTGAAGCGCGTTATTTCTATTGTTAAAATCCACCTGTACGGAGTGATCGATCACAAGATCAACCGGCACGAGCGGCTCAATCATCCCTGGGGACTTCTGAAGGCTCTTTACAGCCGAACGCATGGCAGCGAGATCCACACCGAGGGGAACGCCGGTAAAATCTTGCAGGAGAACGCGCGCCACAACGAAGGGAACCTCAGAGGTTCGCTCACCATTCGGCTGCCATGCGGCGAGTTCTCGCACGTTTCGCTCCTCAACTCGTGCGCCGTCACAATTACGCAGAACCGACTCAAGGACGATTCGAATGGAAACTGGGAGTCTTGAGATCTTCCCAAGGCCGACCTTCTCTAACTCCGGAAGGGAGTGGTAGTGAGCCTTCGCGCCAGAGCCGGTAGTGAATTCTTTAAGGGTATTGAAAGGATTTTGAGTCATGAGTCACCTGATGAACGAACGCCCCTCCATTTACGTATCGCGCCTCGCGGCGCTGGGGACGTCAGCCCCCTTTTTTACACACCTAGACCGCCCTTGCACAACGATTTTGTGCGATTTTAGGTCAATGAGCGTCATTGCTTGAAGCGGCTGACACAGGTAGTGTTTTCAAGCTTGTCATGGATATCAACTTCGTTCTCTTTCTTGCCGCGATCTTAAATCTCGGCGCCGACCTTTTTAACGTCATCAAGTTCCGGGAGCGTCTCCCACGATGGATCGTGTGGTCCAATCTGGGGGCTCTCGCGGCATGTGGAGGCGCCTGGCTCCTCATGCCTCACGCCTACGGATACGTTTCAATTACGATCCTAGCGGCGTACATCATCTCGATTAAAACTTACTCGCAAAAACGAGCCCCAGCCCCTCACCTTCCAACCACCGCGACTAAGCTTCTCATCGGCATAAATGTCGCTGTTTTTCTTGCCCAGGCCAGTCGGGGCGCAACCAACGATGCAGCTGAATTTGTCGCCATGGGAGCTCTCTATACGCCCCTCCTCTCGGAGGGTGAATGGTGGAGAATCTTTACCGCGCAGTTTCTGCACTGGGGAGCGATGCACCTCGCGTTCAACATGCTCGGCTTGTGGATCCTAGGACGCACGGTCGAAGCGATGCTCGGATTCTGGCGGTATATCGCGCTCTATCTCATCTGCGGCGCGGGAGGCATGCTTATCGCGTGGACCGCCTCGATACTGTCGCCCGATCCCCATCCGATAATCCTCCTCGGAGCATCCGCAAGCGTTTTAGGATTAGTAGGAACACAGGCCGCTATCTCCCTCCTCGCCTATCGCCACACCGGGAGCATGGTGGCAAAAGCGCAACTCAACGCCATGACACAGATCGTTTTGCTCCAAGCTGTGTTCGACATGATGGTGCCCGAGGTGAGCTCAACGGCTCATATCGGCGGCGCTGCGGTAGGATTTTGTATCACGTACGGGGTTGTGCGGAGGAGGTTGCGGCGGTCAAGACCAGGCGACGGCCGTCCCCAGCCGTCGGAAGGCAACTAAGGAAGTTGCGGAGGGTGCAATGGGAGGGCGAAAGCCCCTGGGCCAGAGCAAAAAGAAAAAAAAACCGCGCCGAGCGGAAAAACGGCCGGGGTGAAGCGAGCCCTAGCGAGCGAGAGGGGCGTCAGCCCCTGGGCTCAAGCGCTTAGCGGGAAAGAACGGGGTGAAGCCGCGTTAAGCGGCGAGAGGGGGCAAGCCCCCTGGGCCAAAGCGCCGAGCGGGAAATAATGGCGGAGAGAGGGGGATTCGAACCCCCGATACAGCTTTTGGCCGTATAACGATTTAGCAAACCGCCGCCTTCAGCCACTCGGCCATCTCTCCGCGGGTTGGGAACTACCTGTGCTCCATCCTTACCTAAAAACCCAACCTTTAACGACTCATTAAATGTGGATTTTAAATGGGAAAAGATGGCGCGCTCTGGAGGATTCGAACCACCGGCCTTCTGATTCGTAGTCAGATGCTCTATCCAGCTGAGCTAAGAGCGCACGCAAGGGGGGACACGGTACCAAATCTGGAAAGTTTTTCAAGGCAAGGGGAAGGGAAAGTGCGAGGACTAACTCCTTATAACAACTGTTGGGAACAGATGACGCTCATCACCCCTGAAAACAACTCGTTAACCCCATTGATTATTGGGAAAGATCCGGGCTACCTTACGACCGCAGCAAACGGAAGGGTGGCCGAGTGGTTGATGGCGCCAGTCTTGAAAACTGGAGTACCTGAAAGGGTATCGGGGGTTCGAATCCCTTCCCTTCCGCCACATTTATCTCTCCTCGGAGGGCATAGAGGTGGGAGCGTCCCAAGCCACATCGGGATGTTCTTAGTTAAAATTTGTGTGGTACCCGTGCGGAGAGATGGCCGAGTGGCTGAAGGCGCACGCTTGGAAAGCGTGTATAGGCTAATCCCCTATCGGGGGTTCGAATCCCCCTCTCTCCGCCATTATTTCCCGCTCGGCGCTTTGGCCCAGGGGCTGGCGCCCCTCTTGCTCGCGACAGCTCGCTTCGGCCCGCCGGGTTGCGCAAAGCAAGACACTCGCAGGAACCGGATTATATCGGCGACCGGGCCTGCCCCCAAAGCTTTAGCGATGGGGACGGTCGCCCTCCCCTCGTGCCAGGCGTAAAAGTTTTGGGAAATGGCCATGCACACCCCACCAACCCCCGAATTCATAGACTACTTGATGACCGAAGCGATCGGTCACGCACAGAGCGCCGCGCACGCTGGTGAAGTTCCGGTCGGCGCGGTCATCGCTCACAACAACACGATCATCGGAACGGGACGCAACACCACCGAAAAGGACCAATCGGTCATCGCGCACGCGGAGATCCACGCAATCAGAGAAGCGTCCAAAAAACTCGGCTCGTGGCGACTCAACGACTGCATCCTGTGCGTCACCCTTGAACCGTGTACGATGTGCCTCGGAGCGATTAGACTCGCCCGCATACCCGTTATCATCTTTGGTGCCGGCGACTCTGCTCAAGGTGCCGTTGGCTCGCTCTACGACCTCAGTCTCGACGATCGTCTCGGCACGCCGCCCCGCGTCATTCGAAATATTAAAGCAGCGGAGTGCCAGGCTCTTCTCAAGGAGTTCTTTAGCTCGCTCCGAACTTGACAAGGATCCTGTCGACGACCACACTCACCTTCAACACCTTTAAAAACAGCCAAAATATGGGGCTATTGTGAAGAAAGGGCTCTCAACAATCCTCCAACCGATTGTGGATGTCATCATCCCAGTTGAGCACGCCTTTATTTCTGAACGAAACCTAATCCCCGGCAGCTACGCGATCGTTGACGCACAAACTCAGGATACTCTTCTTACCGCGACATCAGGGAATCCCCTCATCTCCAGCGGAGGATCCGCCTCGAATTCTATAGCCTGCGCAAACCTTATCGGCGTCCCCTGTACCTACGCCGGACTCGTAGGAGACGATGAGTACGGGCGGATGTATCACGCCGATTTCGAATCCGTTGGAGTGTCATCACCTAACGCCCGGGTTAAGAGCGCTCGAACCGGGGTCTGCCTCTCGCTCATCACTCCGGACGGCGAGCGAACGATGCGTACCAATCTCGGCGTGGCGACAGATCTCGACCACTCACACATCGACGCGAACACCATCGAAGCGAGTCAGTGGTTACTCCTTGAGGGACACCTTCTTACCGCTGGCGACAAAAATGTCAGCGCTCTCCGGAAAGGCATCGAGATAGCGAACGCGCACAACACAAAGGTAGCGCTCAACATTAACTCGGAGTTCGCGGCAACCACCCAACGAGAGCAGGTGCTCGCGAACTTTCTTCCGAAGATAGATCTCATCATAGCGAACGAGCCCGAAGCGATTGCGCTTTCTAATAAGAGCACGCCCCAAACTGCCTTCTCTGAGCTCGCCTCACGATGCTCCACCGTCATCGTTACCTGCGGCAAAGAGGGCGCACTCATTCAACACGAAGGGAAACAACTTCGCGTGCCCGCATACACGCAGAACATCACAGTTGTTGACTCAACCGGCGCCGGAGACACCTTTACCGGAGTCCTTCTGGGTGGACTAGCGCTCGGATATCCTATCGAGAGAGCGGCTCAAGGCGCGGCGCGGCTCGCCGCTTATGTTGTGAGCCAATCAGGGGCGAGACTCCCCGCAAGCGCGGCACAGGTGTGGCGGGAAGCTGTCGCTGTATAAATTGACACTAACCGTCACCAAGCATCTTTCAATTGGTGATGCCGCATCGCCCGCTGCGCCGCTGGGCGGATAACATCCTCAAGCTGCGGGAACGCCGAAACGAGCCTGTCCGCCTCATAGACCAGTCCGGTTGTAGGAGCAGAGTGGTTAGTCGCCATGATCGAGATGTACTTGTAACGGTCCAGAGACTCAAGCGAATCGAAGCCTGGCATGTACGGCTTCAAATCGTCAAAGACCGCCTTGTATAACTTAGAAGTGATTGTAATAGCCGCCCCTATTCTGCCTCCATTTCCATATGCGTTCGCGTGCACCTCACTGGCTATCACTTGAGCCGGGCCACTTCGGTCCAAAAATCCATACACGGTCTCTCGAGCGTGAGCTACTTCATGTAAGAAAGTAGAGAACGCCTCCTGTGGAGTGTAGTCTCGGGGCTCGCTGTGATGCCTGCGACCGAACGCCACTCGCTCGTCACCAGACTGCGAACTCTCCTGCGCGTGGTGCCTTGTGTGGGGCTCGTACATGATCGATACCGTGTCTTTGTGAGTCACCGCGAATTCAAGAAGCTCAAGCTCGTAGGAGTTAAGAACCCGTCCCGCCGCACCACTGAACATCTTTCCCAAAAAAGCCTTAGTTTTTTCGATCTCCCCGACA
>JAIXPR010000285.1 GCA_027486155.1 Pseudomonadota bacterium
ATAGCGACACGCTGCTGCTCCCCACCCGACAGCTGCGAAGGAAGATGAGTTTTGCGGGCAGCTAAGCCGACCTTGTCTAAGAGAGCACCCGACCTCTCAAACGCCTCCGTCTCACCAACACCGGACATAATAAGTGGGAGGGAGACGTTCTCGAGCGCGTTGAACTCAGGGAGAAGGTGATGAAATTGGAAGATGAAACCGATATTTTTTGCCCGGAACGCGGCCCGCTCATCTGAGCTCATGGCGCTGATGACGGCGCCACCATACTTCACGCACCCCGAGGTCGGACTATCGAGAGCGCCAAGGAGGTGCATGAGGGTGGATTTGCCGGTCCCCGATCGACCGATAATCGCGACAGAGCATTTGTCAGGAAAGGTGAAGGTGAGATTATCTATAACCGTTAGTTCTCGGTCAGCGTCTCGGTAACGTTTGGTGAGCTTTTCAACTTCAATGCGCATGTACTACAGCTCCCTAGTCATACCGAAGCACCTCACTCGGCTCCAAGCTCGCCGCTCGTCGAGCGGGATAGATCGTAGCGACGAAGCAAATAGAGAACGCGGCGACACCGACCATGGCGAAGTTGACCGGATCAATAGTCACCGGCAGGGTCGACATCTGAAAGATTCGCTCATCGATCGGAAAGCCCCATGTTTTGAGCGCCCAGCATCCACCATAGCCGAGGATAAGGCCAATGATGGTGCCGAGACCTCCAATCACCGCGCCCTGAATGCGGAAGATACGCCCGATGCTTGGCGTTGAGGCGCCCAAGGTCTTCATCACGGCTATATCTTTTCGCTTCTCCAACACGATCATGATGAGCGTTGTTACGATGGAGAAACTCGCCATCACGATGATCAGGAGCAATACGATGAAGTACACCCGCTTCTCTAACTGAATAGCGTCCCAGAGCGGTTTGTTGCTCACCGTCCAATCTCGAACGCGCAGTCCCGACTCGGGCCCGCCGGTCGCCTCGTGGATGCGCTTGTCGATCTCTGGAGCGGCGTTAATATCTCGTACCCGCACCTCAAGGCCGGTCACGCCACCCTGCATGTCGAAGAACCTCTGCGCTTCCTCGAGACTGATGTAGGCGACACCGCTCTCGTACTCAACCAGCCCAGAGCTATAGGTTCCTACAACAACAAACCGCCGAAAGGAGGGCACCAATCCGAAGGGGGTCGAGGTGACCTGTGGAGAGAGGATTGACACAGGAGTCCCAGCGAACACGCCGAGCGTTTGCGCTAAGGAGCGTCCCAGCAAGATGCCCGGAAGTGTCGCTTCTTGTTCCTCACCATTCGCCAAAAGCACGTTTATCGGCGCTGGATCGTAGAGCGAGTCAAGGGACCGGCGTGGGGGAAGGTAGCGGGCCACCTGGTCAGCGGTGGCGCTCCCCTTTTCGATCCCCCGAATGAGGAGTCCTGAGGCTCGTGAGTCGGAGCGAATGAGAACCTGGTGATAGGTAAATGGAGAGACGGAGAGGACCCCAGGCACCTGCTGTATCTTCTGAGCGGTCTCTCGCCAGCCAAAGATACCGGAACCGGAGGAGCTGTTGATAACGATGTGCGAATCCGTCCCTACGATCTTCTCCCGGAGCTCATGTTCAAACCCCGTCATGACCGACATGACGATATTCAAAACCATGACTCCAATCGCGACACCGATTACTGATATAACGGTGATGATTGAGATAAAGGCTTCAGACCTCTTACTCCACAGGTAGCGCAACGCAATTTTTCGAGAAAAGGCCCAGGACGACATCCGGCGCAGGATAGCCAGCTCAAACCAGTACGTCAATGAATTCACGAGCATATACGATCGCTTACGATCACTTTTAGCACGATGAAGAGCGACGAAAGATCACGACCTCCTTGCGACCCATAATCGTTCGGGAGCGGTGGTACACAACCGGTACGAACGACGCGACGAACGCGCCTTAAATTTATTATGCATTACCTCTTCTCAGATTGACGGATCAGGCATCTTACCAGTAGTAACATTGATTACTGGTAGCTCTTTCTTCCCATTTGCGTGCGACACCTGGGTAAGAATCCTTGGCACACCTTCCCTCAACCCCACTTGATGGACGGGACCCTTTTAAACGCAGTTTTATAAATGTCCCGTTTTTGCCTCCTCCTCACTGTTATTTCCGCTCTGACGCTCGCGCAATCGAGCTATGCGGAACCTGTGCCAGCGGCCACACTGGGAGAGGCTACGATGCAGGTGGAGGGGGTAACGGTAGTCGACCCAGACGCTCCACTCGCCAAACGCGAACCTCAGAAAGAAAAACGGTATATCCGCAAGATCACTATAAAAGTTGGAGATATCTTCGAGGACTCCAGTGGGCCATACGGGTTGGTCAATAGCCTCAAGATCCAAACCGCGGAGAGTGTAATCCGAACGGAGCTCCTTTTCCGTGAGGGTGACACCTTTGACCCCTACCTCATTAAACAGTCAGCTCGAAACCTTCGGCTTCAGAGATTCCTGCGCCAAATTAAGATTACCCCGACCTTTGATGGGGACGCAGTCGACGTAGTGGTTGAGGCGCGAGATTCCTGGACCCTCATTCCGTACATTAGCTACTCATCGGGAACCGGCCAGCGTAACCGCGGTATCGGCATCTCGGAGGGCAATCTCCTCGGTCGAGCGACCCGATTAGAAACCCGCTACGAGCAAAACGCGACGAGGAATAGCTTCGGAGCGGCCATCCAGGACCCTCAGTTTCTTGGGACCCGTCACAACTTCCTGCTCGGAGCGTCGGACCGCTCCGATGGAACAACCACCCGTTTCGGTTACGGACTCCCCTTCCGAAGCCTCATGCAGCGAGAAGCGTGGTCATTTGACGGTTCGGGGGCGGACACGGTGGGCCGCCTCTGGAGCGCCGGCAAAGAGGACTACATCTTCAGACAACACCTCAACAACTTTGACGCCCTCTACACCTTCGCCGGTCCAAGCGCCCGACCCGCTCAAGAGGACGACCCGTACACCGGTATCTACAAAGGACAATGGGTCCTCTCGCAGCGATACTCAGTGGGATACAGCTATTCGGACGCGACCTTCCTCCAAGCGGACCTCCAGGACTATAAGGACCTCGATCTTGATCCCTCAACGGTCAGTAACAACCCAGCCGATCTCGCCACAGATAGGCGCTTCAGTGGACCTCTCTTTCAATACCAAACAATTCAACCAGAGTTCATCTCGATGAACTACATCGACCGATTTGACCGCGTGGAGGACTACAACCTCGGCGACGAGTCGCTCGTTAACATGCAGATAGCCCCCCGTTACATCGGCTCTCGAGACAACTCCGTCATCGCGACATTCAATCGCAGCATGGGTTGGAAGACCTCCAACTCCGCTTTCCTACGTGGAGAGGTCGGCGGCGCCTCGCGATACG
>JAIXPR010000056.1 GCA_027486155.1 Pseudomonadota bacterium
CTCATGGGTGTGCGGGATGATGATAATCTCGTCGCATGCTGTGGTGTCGCCTCTTCGAAGATGAAGGGGACGCTGCTGTTAAGCCTGAAGTCGGGCAAGACAAAAGATGTCCCCCTCTCTGAGGTAACAAAGGGGCATAGAGCTCTGAAGGGAACCAAGGTGTACTCGCGAGATGAGATCGTGGGCGCGACCGTTGTCGATGGTTAAGAGGGATTGAGAAGAGGAGATCGTTAGGATGGCAAAGGGAAGTTACAGCGCAGTCGATATCGAGGTCCTAGAGGGGCTTGAGCCGGTCCGTAAGCGACCGGGTATGTACATCGGTGGAACCGATGGGCATCAAGGTCTTCATCACCTCGTAAAAGAGATCCTCGATAATGCGGTGGACGAGGCGATGAACGGTCACGCTGACACGATCACCGTGACCCTTCACAAGGATGGTGAGAGCGTTACGATTGAGGATAACGGTCGTGGTATTCCGGTGGACATTCACCCAAAGTTTAAGAAGCCCGCGTTGGAGATTATCCTTACAACCCTTCACGCGGGTGGTAAGTTTAGTGACCATAACTATGTGACAGCGGGAGGTCTCCACGGTGTGGGAGCCTCTGTTGTGAACGCGCTCTCAGAGAAGCTTGAGGCCATCGTATGTCGCGACGGATTCGAGTGGAAGCAGACCTTCTCGCGAGGCAAAACAGATGGGCCGATAAAAAAGCTCGGAGCTTCCCGAAAAAAGGGGACGAAGATATTTTTCCGTCCCGATCCCGAGATCTTCAAAACGATTGAGTTCTCCGCTTCCCGCGTAGAGAAGATCATCGAGGAGAAATCGTTCCTCTACAAAGGTCTCAAGATCGTCTTCAAGAATCAAAAAGATGACACTGAGAAGACCTTCTTCTATCCGGACGGCATCAAGTCGTTCCTCAAGTCCACGCTTGAGAGTGAGAATCAACCTCCGATCGGTGGAGAGTGTTTCGATCTCGATCGGGCGAATGGGATTAAGATAGAGGTCGCGTTCTGCTGGACTGAGGCTACCCAAGAGCGAATCCTTTCATATGTTAACGGTATTCACACCAAGGGCGGCGGTACCCACGAGGATGGATTTAAGAGTGGTTTGGCGAAGGCGCTCCGCAATTATATCTCCGTGCATAATCTCGCGAAGGGCGTCAAGCTTACGGGTGAGGACATTCGAGAGGGGTTAGTCGCGATACTCTCTGTCAGTGTGCCGGGAGCGGTGAGTCAGCTTCAATTCCAAGGTCAGACGAAAGATCGATTGAATAACCCTGAGATCGAGAGTCCGGTCGACGCGCTTACTCGAACGTTTGAGAACATCCTCAACTCGAAGCCGAGTGTAGCGAACGCCCTCGTTGAGCGAATAACGCTCGCGGCTAAGGCTCGCGCGGCGGCTCGTTCCGCTTCCGCGAGCGTGAGCCGCAAAGTGGGAATCAGTCACCGACTTAACCTGCCAGGTAAGTTGGCTGATTGTTCATCAACGAAACCTGACAACTCAGAGCTCTTCATCGTAGAGGGAGATTCCGCGGGTGGAAGCGCTAAGCAAGGGCGTGATCGCGCCACGCAAGCGGTTCTGCCGCTTCGAGGAAAGATCCTAAACTCCGTAGCGACGAGTAACCAGAAGATCGCGGAGAACAAAGAGCTCGTAGACCTTGTCTCGGCTCTCGGCTGCGGACAGGGGAAGGACATCCGCCTTGATAAGCTTCGTTACTCGAAGGTTATCATCCTGACTGATGCCGACGCGGACGGAATGCATATCTCTGCGCTTCTCATGGCGTTCTTCTTCCGATTCTTAAGGCCGCTCGTTGAGGCGGGAAATCTTTATATCGGCATCTCACCCCTCTACCGCTTGAAGTTCGGTAGTGGCTCCAAGGAGGAGGATGTCTGGGTGTACTCCGATGAGGAGAAGGAGAAGGTCCTTAAGGAGCGTGGTAACCGTTCGAAGCTTCACATCACCCGATTTAAAGGTTTGGGCGAGATGAATCCAGATACCCTCTGGGAGACAACCCTCAATCCGCGGTCTCGAAAGTTGCTCCAGATCACGATCGATGAGGTCGCTGAGGTGGAGAGCATGCTTGAAAGTTTGATGGGCAAAGATTCTTCCGATCGGTATCGGATGATCCAAGAAAACGCCCATCGGATCGAAGTAGACGTATAGCAGATTTAAACCTCATTAATTCCAGGGGGTTACCCCTTGAAAAGAGGGTGGCAGGCCTTCCCGAATGGGGGGGCTCCGCACCTTGAGGCTTTGGAACGGGGTTGGGTTCATAAGCTCTTAACTTCTCTCCGTATTTACACGGTCCCTCTCTCTATACTATGAATCATGTGGTTTTAACGGATACTATGAAAGAAGAGCTGTACGTTGACGTTGCCTTAGCGTTGAGCGCGTACGGTTCGTCCGAGAAAGCTAAAGTGATGTAAGGACGTTTGTTCTCGGTTAGTTAGGCCCAGATGGCTAAAGGCATTTTCAAGTTCATTAAAGATTCCCTCCCAAAGCTCGGCAGCTCAGAACCCCTGTGGGTTACAAACGAGCAGGAGCCGGCATTTAAGACCGTAGAGATGGGCGATAAGGGTCCAGACCTCGTTCTTTTGCACGGACTCTTCGGAGCTCTCTCCAATTGGGACACCGTTCAGCCGCTCATGGCTGAATACTCTAAAACCATTGCGTTGAGTCTTCCGCTTCTCACCGCGCATCGCTCGGAAGTTAAGGTAAAAGCCCTCGCGATGTACGCGGAGTACTTTGTTCGTAGCCGAGGATTCGCGCCGGTAAGTTTGTGCGGAAATTCCCTTGGCGGTCACGTGGCGCTTCGAACATACTTCGCCGCCCCAGAGCTTGTTGATTGCCTTATTCTAACTGCTACGAGCGGCCTCTATGAACACTCGGTCGACGCGTTGCCTGTGCGACCGGGGAGAGAATTCGTTGAGGAGCACATGCGCAAGGTATTCGCGAACCACGAGTTCGTTACCGAGGATGCTATAATGGAGATCGTCCGAATCCTTGAGGATAGGGGGCGTGTTCTCAATCTTATCCACGCCGCTCGAAGCGCGAAGAAGGACAATCTCAAGGATCTGTTGGGTGAAATTAAGGTTCCGACCCTCCTCCTGTGGGGAGAGGACGATCAGGTTACCACGATGGAGGTCGCTGAGATGTTCCATCAGCTCATCCCGAATTCTCAACTGGTGACGATCAAGAAGTGCGGACACGCTCCGATGATCGAACACCCCGAGTGGTTCTCTGAGCAGGTTAAAACGTTCCTCAAGAAGCACTCGCGTCACGCGGCATCCATGCCGGCGTAGTCTGTAAGCGCGGCTCCTGAGACACGATGTTCCGTTAATTCGCCAAGACCGTTTCTACAGGGAGGTAGATATATGGAGAGAGATACAATCAGTAGCGCGTTTCCGCTCGGTTCGCGGTTACCATCATTCGAGCTTTTGAACGTCGACGGTAAGCTACTCGGGTCTGACTACCTTACGGGAGCGAGGGCTGGACTCGTCGCGTTTCTGTGTAATCACTGCCCATACGTTAAGGGGAGTGAGGACATGCTCATCTCCATCGTGAAGCGGTTTCAACCGGATGGTCTGAAAACGCTCGTCATCAACAGCAACGACGCGGCCAAATATCCTGAGGACAGCTACGAGAAGATGAAGGAGAAAGCGGTGGCTCACGTCTTGCCGTATCCGTATCTCTACGATGAGTCTCAGGATGTAGCCCGTTTGTTCGACGCCGCGTGTACCCCGGAATTCTACCTCTTTGATCGTGATGGCAAGCTCGCCTATCACGGCACTATCAACGACAGTCCTCGTGATCCCTCTCGTGTCACGAAGGATTATCTCTCGAAGGCTATCGAGGCGGTGCTTGAGGGAAGAACTCCAGACCCACAATTCGTTCATCCGCTCGGATGTTCGATTAAGTGGAAGTAAGGGGGAGTAAGACGCCCCTGAAACAATTTTAGAAAGGAGAATAATAGTAATGTCACTTGATCTCGCAAACCTTCAAAAGCTCGCGAATACCGTTCGAACGCTCTCGATCGACTCGATCCAAAAAGCCAATAGTGGACACCCAGGCCTCCCGTTAGGCGCCGCTGACTTCACCTCAGTGTTGTGGGCAAACTATCTCCGATTCAATCCAAAGGACCCTACGTGGATTAATCGCGACCGTTTCGTGCTCTCGGCTGGTCACGGCTGTATGGTTCTCTACTCCATGCTCCACCTCTTCGGGTACGACCTCCCGATGAGCCAGCTTCAGAGCTTCCGTCAGTGGGATAGCATCACTCCAGGGCATCCTGAGTTTGGCATTACTCCTGGCGTTGAGTGTACCACGGGGCCGCTCGGGCAGGGCGCGGCGAACAGCGTGGGACTCGCGCTCTCGGGTAAGATGCTCGCCGCTCGTTACGGGCAGGATATCTTCAATTATCGCGTGTTCTCCTTAGTAAGCGATGGAGACCTTATGGAGGGTGTGGCCGCTGAGGCAGCGTCGATGGCGGGGCACCTCCAGCTTGATAACCTGGTCTACCTCTGGGACGACAACAAGATCTCACTCGCGGGCGAGACGGAGGTGTGCTTCACCGAGGATGTCGCGAAGCGTTTTGAGTCGTACGGATGGTTCGTTCAGACGATCGATGGCCATGACATGAAAGCGGTAGCCGCGGCGCTTGATAAAGCTACCTCACAGAAGGGCAAGCCAAGCCTTATCTGCTGCCGTACCGTGCTTGGATTCGGGAGCCCGAACAAGAAGAATACCCACGATGTTCACGGCGCGCCGCTTGGAGCGGATGAGGTGAAAGCAACGAAGCGTGAGCTTGGATGGCCAGAGGATGCGCAGTTCCTCGTGCCAGATGAGGTCAAGGCGTTCTGCGCCGCGAGCATCGAGAAGAAGGTGCAGGCCCAGTCCGCGTGGAACGCGACGTACTCGGCGTGGCGCTCCGCGAATGGCGAGCTTGCCACGAAGTTGGACGCTCAACTAACTCGCGCGATTGATCCTAAGCTTAAGGATGAACTTCTCGCCGCGTTTAAAGAGCCTAAGAAGGATGCTACTCGTAACCTCTCTGGCAAGGCTATCCAGCTCATCTCGAAGCACGTTCCGTCGTTTATCGGAGGCTCTGCTGATCTCGATCCGTCCACGAAGACCGCTGTTTCTGGTGGTGGCGATGTTGAGCATGAGAACTACAGTGGGTTAAACATCCGATGGGGTGTTCGTGAAGCGGCGATGGGTTCCGGTTCCAACGGTCTGGCGTACACCCAGGCGTGGATCCCATACACCGCGACCTTCCTCGTATTCTCGGATTATATGCGGCCTGCGATGCGTGTAGGCGCAATCTCGCACCTCCAGGCGCTCTACATCTTTACCCACGACAGTTTCTGGGTAGGAGAGGACGGGCCAACGCATGAACCGATTGAGCATACGATGAGCCTTCGTATCATCCCTAACATGCACGTGTTCCGTCCGGCTGATGGTGTTGAGGTTGCGATGAGCTACTACGCGGCTCTTACGCGTAAGAACGGACCAAGCTCGCTCCTTTTCAGTCGCCAGAACCTCGTGCCCCTCACTCGTCCAGCTTCATTTAGCCCGGATGACGTATTGAAGGGCGCATACGCTCTCAACGATGTAGCGCAGCCGAAACTTCTCCTCGTAGCCACGGGCTCTGAGGTGGGTGCCGCTGTTGAGGCCGCGCAAGCTCTCGAGGCGGAAGGCACTCCAACTCGGGTGATCTCGATGCCGTGCGTTGAACTCTATAAGAC
>JAIXPR010000197.1 GCA_027486155.1 Pseudomonadota bacterium
CGCATGCGAAGGATTTGGGATGAGCGTCGAACACTTGAGGTTCCCACGCACGCCCCCTCCGGCAACTCCGCGAGAGCGCATCCCGTCCGAGAGATAAACGCGTCCTCAACGTAGCTCCGCTTCGGAACAGCGCCCACAACGAACTGTGGATCGAGTTGCGTTGGAAGATCCTTTAAGGAATGAACCGCGAGATCGATCTCCTTCTTCGACAGACACTCCTCAAGCTCGGCGGTGAAGAGTCCTTTCCCTCCAATCAACGGCATCGGGGTAGAGGAATTTTGATTCTTATCGCCAGCGGTGATGACGTGCTTGAGCTCAACACTCAAACCTGGAAAAGCCGCTTGTAATCGCGCTTTGATATGTTCACTCTGCCACAACGCGAGAGCGCTTTTTCTGGTACCGATGACCAACCGATTTCGCATACGAACCTAATCGAAAGAGACCGCTGCAGGAGTACCAAACGGGGGATAAAAAGGCTACAGGGGCTCAAAGAGCGGCGAGACCGCATCCCCCTTCGCCGGCCGATACGATGTTGTCGTACGAAAAATCCGCGAAGGCATCCATGCTCAGTATTTACGAGCACTTACGCAGCCACACCCCCTCATCTCCAAATGAAGCTCGGCGGGAGGAGCGCAAGAGAGGGAGTTTTCTCGCCTCTGGCCCTCATGCGCACGGCCCGAGACGCCGATTTTCCTTGTATGACCCGTCGCGTTCGCTCACATCTAAGGGGAGCAGTGGGTATCTCCCTTACCCTGATGACCATCTTCCTCAGCAGCGCGTTCGGAGCGGAGCGATGGGTATATCCAGGAGCTCTCATTCGAGCGTCGAACCGTGCGGGTGCCTTCGCAACGCTCACCACGACGTTCAACGACGCAAGCGCTCGCAGAGCTTTCAGGGTAAAGCGCCTCGGCGCAGGCGTCCTTCATATCACGGACAAGAGAGAACCCAACGTAAGGGTCAGGAGCGCGGCGCCCATCACGCCCTCTCGCTACGCTCGCGGAAAAGATCTCTGTCGCAGAGCCGCGTTTCGAAGACTGAAAGCTCAAGCGGGTGGACACCTCACCTGTTCACCGAATTGGGCCGTGCACGCCACATTCACACCTAACGACACCTTTTATCCCCAGCAGTATGCGCCAGGCCTGATGCAGCTTCCCACCGCCTGGGATACAACGGTCGGCTCCTCGGAACAGATCGTCGTCGTGATCGATACAGGGGTCGATTACAACCACCCCGACCTTGTGGATACGATGTGGCGTAATCCACTCGAGGTCGCTGGTAACGGGGTGGACGACGACGGGAACGGATACATAGATGACCTACACGGAATTAACTCCATCACCGACTCGGGCGATCCGATGGACGAACAGGGACATGGAACACACGTCGCTGGCATCATCGGCGCGAGGGGAAACAATTCGAGAGGAATCGCTGGCGTCTCCTGGGGATCAAAGATCATCGCGGCGAAGTTCCTCGACGCCAACGGCATGGGAAGCACGGCGAACGCGATAAAAGCGATTAATTACGCAACCGCTCTCAAACGGGCGGGTCATAGCATCGTTGTCACCAATAACTCATGGGGAGGCCCCTCTCACTCAGCGGCCCTCGCAGCGGCCATAGCGGACGCGAGCAGCGCGGGCATCCTTTTCGTCGCCGCGGCGGGCAACGATAGCGCGAATAACGACTCAATTCCTTTTTATCCGGCGAACTACTCAAGCCCAAACGTCATCTCGGTAGCATCAGTACAATCAACCACCGCGTTGTCCTCATTCTCTAACTTTGGGGGGCAGACCGTTCATATCGCGGCCCCGGGAGGGAGCATCGCGAGCACGATGACGAACAATAGGTATGTCTACCTGAGTGGCACCTCGATGGCGGCGCCTCATGTCTCAGGCGTAGCGCTCCTCGCGCAATCTCAGTGCGCCGGGACGTTGTCGATGTCACTCCTTCGCGGAGCTGTCGTTGACACCGGTACGGTGCTTGGTGGGCTCGCCGGCAAGGTCGCTTCATCATCACTCGTGAACGCGGCGGAGGCAGTACGTGTCGCCGCTCAGCTCTGCGCGCCAACATCTACTCCCACACCAAGCGCGACCCCGACAGACACCCCTGAGATCACTCCGAATCCAACAACCGAGGCGCCCCCTCCGTCAGAGCCAGCCCCCGAACCACCACCTGTCGAGGAGCCGATTATAGAGCCGCCCACCCCGACGGCCACCGAAACGGCCACCCCAACACCATCTCACACGCCAACGGTTACCCGTACGCCAACCCCTACACGCACCGCGACCCCGACAGCGACACCAACACGAACACCGACGCCAACCCGAACCTCGACACGCACTCCGCCCCCAACCGCGACCCCGAAACCCCGAAAGGTCACGCGAGGGTTTACCCTCACCCCACAAAGTAATGTTCGAGGTGGAGGCACGCTGACGATGAATCTCTCGGGCCCAGAGAAATCGGTCGTGAGCGTTCGCCTCTCATTAACGAATCACTCTCAGACCAGAGCCTATAGCTGCCCAACCTACCGCTTGAGGATGCCGGACACCGGCAGTGCCTCCATTACCGCGACGATGCCAGAGGAGATCTCCTACTTTAAGGTGCTCTATCTCTCTGCCTCGAGTGATGGCTGGGGAGTCGCGCGACTATCAACCACAGGTGGAACGATCGCCAATCCAGCTAACGCCTCACGGGCGGCCGCGGTATGTAACGTCTTTGGTCGTTCCATTCAGCGCTTTGAGGCAGCGTCTCGCGCGTACGGTCGGGCAAAAGGTCGGTGAACTCATCGACCGACAAGCCCATATCGCCTATTGCAAAGGACCTTCGCATTACGAAAGCCTTGCGGCGAGCAGCTTGCACGCCGTAGCGTAGCGAAGGTGGGTCCTGCTCGCCAGAATGTCACGCATCAAAACGAACCTTCACCTTGCGCTACCACACGGCGGTCGAGGACGACCGCCCTCCCAAGTCACGGGTCTCAAGGACGGGAGGGCGACCGTCCCCGGTCGCCGCACTATGACAAATCGAGACGAACCTTCGCCGTTCGCACCCAAGTGGCTACGGCCTTTCTTTGATTTTACTTGTAGGGGGAGAGGAAATCGTGGTGGACCTGCAGAGATTCGAACTCTGGACCCCCAGCTTGCAAGGCTGGTGCTCTACCAACTGAGCTACAGGCCCACGATTATTTGGTGCGTCGCATACTATGGAGACTGCTTCCCAAAGTCCACCCTTCAACCTCAATTATTTGAGGAATCTAGAGGATTTGGTGGGCCTGGGTAGACTCGAACTACCGACCTCACGCTTATCAGGCGTGTACTCTAACCAGCTGAGCTACAGGCCCGTCTCCGCTGCGAGAGGGGGAAGGTAAATGCTACACGCTGAAGTGTCAAGCTAAGGGGCCACCCTTCCTCTCATTTTTACGACACCACACTAACTTTCAAACTAACCCACTCAAAAATCCTCTCCTGGTTCGGCGCATCTTAACGAGAAAGGGAACGGAGAACTCTCTGTTTCCACAATAGCTAAGTAGCCGATTACACTAGCATACCAAGGGATTTCCCTTGCGAAACCTACGAGAGATCCGGATACTTAAAAGAAGGTACCTACTAGTGACACGTGCGTAACGACTACACCGTTTAACCCATGTCCTCTGTCCTACTTCTCAGTTCGACCTACGAACCCCTCCGGGTTATCTCCTGGCAAAACGCTGTCGGCCTCTTTTTCCTCGGTAAGGTGGAGATCATAGAGGAGTACGACCACCACATCCGCTCAGTGTCGATGGCGATCAAAGCCCCAGCTGTTGTTAGGCTTCTACGATTTTTCCGTGTCGGACGCCGCTCCCCTCCTCTTTCTCGGGCCAACGTGTTGGCGAGAGACGGCTTTCGGTGTCAGTATTGCAGCCTTGAGATGACCACCAAGGAAGCGACCCTCGACCACGTGGTACCACGTAGTCAGGGCGGGAAAACGACCTGGGAGAATATCGTGTGCGCGTGCGGAACGTGTAACAGGAAGAAGGGTGGGAGAACTCCGAAAGAGGCTCACATGAAGCTTCTCTCGAAACCGGTGAAGCCCGATTGGCTCCCCGTATTGAATGTGAAGTTCCATGGAAACGTCCCCGAACCCTGGCACATCTTCCTCCAACCATCAGCGAAGCAAAGGTGACGCTGAGGCACATCTGCGCCATCTCATCGAGCAGAGGCCTCTCCAAACCCTAATCACTGCCCTCTCGCCCGCCGAGATCTATCTCGTGGGCGGATCGGTGCGAGACGCATTCCTCACAACCGCCGACACCGATCTCGATCTCGCGACCTCGCTGACCGCCCTCGAGATCAAAGAGCGATGCGATAGGCATGGGATACGAATCATCGAGACGGGAATTCAACACGGCACGGTCTTAGCCGTGATCGACGAGACGCATATCGAAGTCACCACCTTCCGCGTCCCCAGCTCTCGGGATGTTCATACAGCGGCGCGCGACATCGCTACCGATCTCTCCGGACGAGATTTCACCATCAATGCCCTCGCGTTCGATGTACGGACTCATCAATTCATCGATCCCTTCGACGGACTCACGGACCTCGAGAACAAGGCCCTGAAGGGCGTTGGGATCACCGAGGAGCGCTTCCTTGAAGATCCCCTTCGTATCCTCCGCATGATCCGGTTCGGCGACGCGCAGGGGCGTGTGATCGAGCAGGAAACGCTCACTGCGGCGAAGAAGCATGTCGCTCTCCTCGAGAAGGTAAGCCGCGAGCGTATCAAGGGTGAGCTCGATAAGATCCTCACGTCCTCCTTCCCTCACCTCGGCGTGCGACGGATTCATGAGATCGGAGGACTCCCCTACACTATCCCTGAGCTGATCCCCTCCGTTGGATTCGAACAGAACAAATTTCACATCCACGATGTTTTCGACCACACCTTGTGGGTTCTTGAACGAACGCCCGCCGATCTCATCCTGCGGTGGTCCGCTATCTTTCATGACATCGGCAAACCTCACACCCTCTCGGTCGATCCTGACGGCAGTCGTCACTTCTACTCACACGAGACCGTGAGCGAGGACCTCTCGAAGAAGCGAATGAAGGAACTCAAGTTCTCAACCGATGATACACGGGCGATCGCCTCCATCGTGCGTCACCATATGCGCCCCCTCGACTGCGGCGCGCCGGGCGTTCGTCGAATCATCCGCGATCTTGGCCCTCAGCTGACCCAGTGGAGACAATTCAAAGCAGCGGACTCTCCCCCCACCTTCTCGGACAAGGAGTTTCTCACCGTGGCCGACCGCTTCGACCAGCTCCTCACTACGGAGCTCGCCAAACGTTCAGGACCCTCATACGGCAAACTCGCGGTGACGGGAGACGACCTCAAAGAACTCGGCGTACAACCTGGACCTCAGATGGGCAAGCTGCTCAAGGAACTCGAGGAGCTCGTGATTGAGGACCCAACGGTGAACACCAAAGAAAACCTCCTGGCAGAGGCAAGACAGCGGCTTGAACGAAACCCTTCGTAAGAGCGTAACACACCGTTCCAACTCTCTTTTTATCTCGCGACAAGTATTTGACCTCCCCACCTCAGCTCATTATCCTACGGCCTAATGAAGATAGCTCGTGTGATCCTCTCCAAGTCGACCGTTGTTGCGATCGTGGCCAGCGCCGCCCTCATCGCGTTCAATACCCTCTCCTACGATATCGAGAGCGAGCAGCTTGCCTCGTTCAACGAGTGGTACCCGAAGGCGGCAAGTGTCTTAGATGATGAAAACGCAGAGAGCGCGAGTAAGTCTAAAATACAGGTCACGATTACGGTCGACGGCGGATTGAGCAGCTCGTCGTGGAGCTTCCCCTCTCGCTCCCTCGCCGACGCGGATGACCGGGAGAAAACATCGCGGGTGCTCCAGCTTCTGAAAGAGGCTAAGGTCTTCGGCATCCCCCAATCTAAGGGGAAGAAGGATTCGCAGATGAAGATCACCGTGACGGACGACCAGGGGTCGTTTTCAACCACGATCGATGGAAGCGCGGTCCAAGACAATATTCAACTTCAAAACCTCTTAAAGCTCCTTGAGGTCTATGCCGCGACCCCTCAACAACCGGTAAATCCCGCTCAACTGTAAACACCTATGAAAACCAGAGATGAAGCGCTCGCGCTCTTACACGAGTACACGAAGTCACAAAGTCTGATTAATCACGCGCTCAGCGTCGAAGCGTGTATGCGGTGGTACGGCGATTACTTCGTAAAGCAAGGCGAAGCGGTAGATCTTGAGGAATGGGGAAACACAGGCCTGCTTCATGACTTCGATTACGAGATATTTCCTGAACCGGTAAGTCCTGATGGGCACCCCTTTAAGGGATGCGCCATCCTCGCCGAGCTCGGATACCCGGAAACAATTCAGCGAGCGATCCTTGGACACGCGCTCTATACGAACGTTCCCCGAGATACGCTCATGGCGAAGGCTCTCTTCGCCGTCGACGAACTCTCAGGGCTTATTACCGCGAGCGTGCTTGTGCGGCCCGATAAATCGATCTTTAACCTTGAGGTCAAATCGGTGATGAAGAAGTTTAAAGATAAGGCGTTCGCTCGTGGATGCAACCGAGATGACATCCGGCTAGGATCCGAGGAGCTGGGAATTCCACTAGAGCAACATACGGCTAACTGCATTGAGGCGATGAAGCCCTTAGCGCAGCGGCTCTTTGGGGTTGGGGCGTAATCTCCCCTACCTCCTCACCGGACATGTCGTATCAGGCCGCTCACACGGATCAACGTGCGGCTCAGGCACCGGCTCTCGACGCGGAACCGTATTCGGCTCCCGCTCCGGCTCGACCGCGGGGCGTCGAGGCTCAACAGCTGGCTTCTTCGCTGGCGCGACCGCGGGTTCCGACATCTCAACATCCGCCCTTCGAAAGTCCGGCATCCTTAATTGCATTTGGTCCTGTGAACGCGGCGTATCGCCGGTGCGTGTAACGATCATACATACCTCCTAGGGATAGATAATTCTGGGACAGTTATTCGGCGCAAAGTGGGAAACTATGTGCCTGTCCCAGAGAGCCTCCATTCGCTCATCTCGTTCAAGTTTCTGCTTCACCACTACACCGGGTTGATGGTGTCCGCCAAGCATCGAGATCTTCGCACCGTCGGGGAACACTAACACCATATCAGCACCCGAAAGATACGGAGTGCCCGCTTGCCGAACGAAGAGTCGGGTGTACTGCAGCTCGAGCCGAATATCGAACGCTTTACTACTTCGGTCGCCTTGGCTCCTCACGGACTCCAAGAGCTGATTACGCAGCTCCAGGAAGTGATCCAACATCCGATTGCGGAGACGCTGAGGGGTGAGGTCAAAACTTTCAGGATCTTGCTGCGCAGGATAGCTCGCTCCTCGCCACTGGCCTTGGTTAGAGGGAGGAGCCTCTTCCTTCGCTGGATCCTCATCCGCGTTCGCGTATCCCTTCGCCCACGCCTCCTCCATGGTGAGAAATGAGGAGTGCAGATCGAGGAAGAAGTTTACCATGCGGTGGATCTTGTCGTGTTCGACGCGAGCGGCAACCATTACCCTCCCTACCCCCACCGTGAGCTTCTGAGAATACCGCTCCTCCACCATCGCTCGATGCACGTGCCGAGGGGATTGCCACCGTGAATAGGCCGCCTCGCTCTCCCCCTCCCAACGAAAGGCTCGTCCGGTCGCGAATGGCCAGGCGTTAGAGAAACTTCCCCACCGGCAGCAGGAGGTTCCTACATCGAAGATCGGGAGTTGCAGCGCGTCCGCGTCCTCCGCGAGACCCTCCGGGGTAAGATCAACCTTGTTAATATCGACCCCATTCTCAATGCACCACACGATCTTGCGGTGGAATACCCGCTCAGGCACAAGCCACATGCGAACCTCTGGCAGGAGATCGTTGTGGAAGTGGTCATTGAAGATGAGCGCCGCATACGGTTCCCCATCGTAGGAACCATTGCGATCCCATTCACGAGAGAGTGCGCCTCCAGCGGCATCCAAGGTACGAGCGATAGCTTTAAATCCACGGGTGAGATGATATTCCACCTCTGAGCCGACACGCAGGGAGGCGCCGATCCACGGAGAGACCTTCAGCCACCGACGTCGTGATTCCGACGATGAGAGATCGAGCGCATTTCGGATATCGAGCCCCCAGATACGCGCGCCGGAGCCTGGATATGCGTCGATATTCTGATAGCTATATCGCGAGAAGCCACCCTTAAGCTCTTCGGCCATGTGTTCGAGAAGCCACTTGTCGCTGTCACGCAAGGTTCGCGTGTATCCCTTCCTCAGGTTCAACCCGTATCGAGCGGCTGCCATCAAACGAAACGCCTGCGCGGTCTCTCTGAGCGGCCTCTCCGCGAGGGGGGAGTCCTCCGGGGCCGGAGGACTATCGATGCCATACACCTCCGAGTAGAAGGTTCGAGCGTCATACGACGCTTCGCCCCGAAGATTAACCTCTCGAAAGAATCTCTCCTCCTGTCGGTAAAACGGGTGCGCGGCTACGAACTCACGAAATGAGACCACATACGCCTCTATGCGTTTATCGCGAGTCTCAACATCTTTAATCGCCATTAACGCGCTCAGTCGCTGCGCGAAGTATCGCCACCGGTGAGGCGAGTCAGGAAGCCACACAGGAAACTGATGTCCCCCCTGAACACCCCAAAAATCGAGGCGACCGCCTGGGGTGTGCCCTACCTTAATCGCGCCTATGAGCGCGGGTCGACCTAACGGACCGGGAAGACGATTATCCTCGATCACTGAGGAGCACATCGAGGAATGAGCGAACCACTTCCACATGTCGATGATGCCGTCGCGCACCCTTTGCGAGGTGACGCGCAAAAATGATTCCGAAACGAGGATACACGCGTCCGCCGGCATGTTGTTCTCGATGAGAAGTCTGAGGTTGCTGACGATGATCTCATCGGCCCGATACACAAAACGGATCTCGGAGCTGGTAAGATACTTATGGTCAGGCATCTCTTGAGAGGAGCGCTCGAAATCTATTACCCGATCGATGAAGGGAGGCGCGTTTTTCGTAAACTTGTGAAGCTCGGAGATGGCGTACGGTGAGGGTGTAAGGGGGGAATAAAAGATATCTTTGAGGCACGAAAACACGACCTGCTCCCGTAAGCTCTCCTCGCGGTGCGAGACAAAAGACATTGGGAGCATGCCGCTTACGAGTTCGGCAGCCTCAAGGCGAGGTACGACGCCCCCCTCCTCAAGACCTGTCTCAAACGAGATATGGCCCAGCGCTTTTACATTTCCCGATCTGATAAAGTTAGTAAGGATAACACCGACCCTCGCGACGCATGCGGCTCGCTCGATGGGCAACAAATCACTGGAGGTCAGCCGTGCCACACACGCGTCGTAGATGGCGGTAACTGGAGGAATTCCAACGCGGCACTCCTTACACGCTCGAATGAGAAGACTTCGAGCGTCCGCCCCTACCGGATCTGCGTTGGGTTGGTTGGAGGAAAACATATGGCTTTCAGTGTTTAACGCTCAGATCATGGCACGAAGCAGGGAGAGGGCAAGAGAATAAATACGGAGCGTGTTGCTCGTAGGATTCACCCCACGGGACACCGACTTCTAAAACCGACTATAACCGACCGCCAAAAAGAAACGCCGCTCAGCGGTATACCCGCGAGCGGCGTTTCTCGGTTGGGAAGGACTACCCCTTACGCCTGTGGGAGGACGTTCACCAACCGTGGGATCTTCGTCCCCGTGTTAAACACCGTGATAAAGCGGTCCCCGGCACCCACCTTGTACGCGGTACCGGCCATCGCCTCGATCACC
>JAIXPR010000250.1 GCA_027486155.1 Pseudomonadota bacterium
GAATACGGTGATAAAATAGGACGCGGTCACGAGTACGGTGAGGCGGGAAACCTGCTTCGGTGACCACCGAAGCACGAGCCTCACGTGCAAGATAC
The DNA here is from genome assembly GCA_027486155.1 of Pseudomonadota bacterium. Lineage (GTDB taxonomy): Bacteria > Bdellovibrionota_C > UBA2361 > UBA2361 > OMII01 > OMII01. The sequence goes on from JAIXPR010000250.1 coordinate 96, forward strand.
AGGCGAGAAGTATCCACAGAGCGATACCCGAGATGACGGAGGTGTCAGCGGAAAAGATCGGCTTCCGCTCACTCACCGCCCATAAACCTCCGCTCAGCACAACGAAGGAGATAGCGAGAAAACCAACCTGGGTGAGCTGGGAGTTAAGTCTATCAAGGAGCTGCAGGTTCGGACCTGAGATAGCGAGTACTCCGCTCTTTCGCTGTTTTAAGCGTCGCTCAACGATGAGGAACACCACACTCACGACCAGAGCGAGCGCGAGGGCCACGACCGCTATCAGAGCCGGGATCGCGTGCAGAAAGGAGAGAAAAACCCCTGTGCTCTCACTCTGCGCCGCCGCCTCCGCCAACACAGATGAGCTATCTTTGTGGAGCAGATAGGAGGAACACCCCATAAAGAGCACGATGGCTGGCACGATAAAGGCGCCAACTATCGGGTAATCGAGCCTCCGCTGAAGGAACGCAAACACAAGGGCGAGCACCCACGAAACCCAGAGGAAGTAATCCGCTCCATTATCCATGAGCACGAGCTCAGGATCCTGGGTCACAAACCCCATCGTCGCGGTATGCGCTATGAGCGCGCCAAAGAAGAATACCCGGGAGACCTTACTGACTCGACCACCCACCTTCGAGCGCCACAACTGCACGAGCATCAGAACGCTCGACACGATGTAGAGAACGATGGCGACGATAGCGAGGAGGTGTGTCATCGACGGTGCCCCTTCACAAACTCAATAAGACGTTGCACGTTCTCAACCGGGGTGTACTGCAACACGCCGTGACCGAGGTTAAAGATGTGCGCTGGTAAGGTGGCGGCCTCCTCGAGGATAGCCCGAGCCGATCGCTCAACGTACTCCCACGACGCCGCGAGAAGTTGCGGATCGAGATTCCCCTGGAGGGGAACTGGGCGACCGATCAGCTTCGCGGCATCAGGCAAGGAGATTCGCCAATCAACCCCGAACGCGTCAGCGGGTAACTTTCCAAGTCGGGGGAAGATCGAACTCACGCTGGTCGCGAAGAACACAACCGGTACATTCACCCGCGCCTTCACCTGCTCGATGATCTTCACGAGGTACGGCTGCACAAACTGATCATACTCTCGAGGACCGACGTACCCGAGCCATGAATCGAAGATCTGAAGGGACTCACACCCCGCGTCAACCTGCGCCACGAGGTACTCAACGCAGAGGGTCACAAGCTTCTCTTGAAGCTCGTGCCACGCCTCGGGGTTAGAAACCATCAAACCCTTCGTGTGACGGAGATCGGAATCCCCCGGGCTCTGTCCCTCAATGAGATACGAGGAGAGCGTAAAGGGAGCTCCCGAGAAGCCGATCAGTGGGGTCTTGCCGTTCAGCTCCTTAACGACGAGCTTGATAGCATCGAGTGTATACTGAACGTTCTCCTCAGGCTTCGGAACTCGAAGTCGTGTAACATCAGCGACCGTTCGGATCGGGTTGTCGATGACCGGCCCCTCTCCTTTTTTAAACTCAAGATTAACTCCCATACCGATCAGCGGTGTCAGGATGTCGGCGAAGATAATCCCCGCGTCGAGGGGGAAGCGACGGAGCGGTTGAAGGGTAACCTCACACGCGAGCTCCGGCGTCTGAACCATCTGAAGCATCGAGTTCTTCTCACGAAGAGCCCGATACTCCGGAAGGTATCGTCCCGCTTGCCGCATGAGCCAGATCGGCGTCTCGGCCGACCGTTTTCCTTTGAGCGTATCGATAAAGAGTGACACTACCTACCTCCCGTTATCGCTTAGGTGTTATGACTTCTTGTCCGCCCATGTACGGTCGGAGTGCCTTCGGAATCGTGATCGTTCCGTCGGCGTTTTGGTGATTCTCAAGAAGCGGAATCAAGATACGTGGCGACGCGATCAAGGTGTTGTTGAGCGTGTAGCAGAATACGTTCTTCCCGTTCCCGTCCTTGTACCGAGTGTTGAGACGTCGAGCCTGGAAGTCGTAGAAGGATGAGCAGCTGTGGGTCTCACCGTACGCCTTACGGGATGGCATCCACGCCTCGATGTCGTGCTTAAACACCTGCCCCTGTCCCATATCACCGGTGCACACGTAGACGATTCGATACGGGAGCTCAAGCAACTGCATAACCTTCTCAGCATTGCCGAGAAGCTCCATGTGAAGCTTCATGCTCTCTTCCGGATCGGCCTTACAGAGCGCGACCTGCTCAACTTTATAGAACTGATGCACACGGTAGAGTCCGTTCGTATCCTTTCCGTATGCACCCGCTTCACGGCGGTAGCACGGTGAGTATCCGGCGTATCGCTTTGGGAGTTCATCCACGGAGAGAATTTCATCAGCGTGGTACGACGCGACGGGAACCTCGGAGGTTCCGATAAGGTAGAATCCATCATCTCGCTCATCGAGGTGGTACGCGGAATCCTCTCCCCCTGGGAAGTAGCTCGTTCCCATCATCGCGTTCCAGTTCACGATGTGTGGCGGGTCCATAAGGGTGTAGCCACCTTTGTGCAACACATCCATCGCGAGGCTCATCATCGCGTGTTGCAACCGCATGCCGTCGCCTTTGAGGAAGTAGCTGCGAGTTCCAGCGATCTTTACGCCACGCTCGATATCGAAGAGGTCGAGATCTTTTCCGAGCTGCACGTGATCTTTGAGTTCAAAGCCTGGAGTGGGAACCTCTCCCCATGAACGCCACGGAACGTTCTCAGAATCGTCCTTTCCAACGGGAACCTCTTTGAGTGGGATTCCAGGGATGTAGAGCTGTTGCTTCGTCCACTTCTCCTCGAGTTCTTTAAGAGCGTTACCACCCTCTTTGAGCTTCTCGGCGAGAGACTTCATCTCGGCGAGCTTCGCGTTCTTCTCATCACCGGAGAGTTTCGGAATCTCCTTGCTCACCGCGTTCTGCGCGGCACGCATAGACTCGACCTCACTGCGAACACGTCGGTACTCGGCATCGAGTTCAAGGAACGCCTTTACATCAAATTTAACGCGCTTTTTCTCGCACGCTTCTTGGTACGCTTCCGGGCGCTCGCGTAGGTCGTGAAGATCTATCATGGAAGTACTCCGCTTGGCTGATTCAACTGAACCTTAAAACTAGCTAAATAGCTGAAATTTTTCAAGTAGCAGGCGGGACGTAAGGGGCTGAAAGGAGGGTGGTTTTTCGACGCGGCATGATCGGGAGGGTCCGTCTCCCGACGGGCCGGAACTCGCCATGAAATTTTCGTACATACCCGGCCCGTCAGGAGACGGGCCCTCCGGGTGGTTCTACGTGCTCAAACACCCCACCACCCCCGCCTCCGTATGCTCCTTCGCCTCGGCGAAAACTTTGAGACCGGCGTCACGCACCGCTTTCGATGTCACGGGACCGATCGATACGACGCGGAGGGTTTTGAGATGTTCAGGATCAGGAAAGGTCTCGACCGTTGAGACCACCGCTGACGGACTCATAAATACAAGAAAGGAATCCTCCGGAGACACACCCCGCACAGCGGCGATATCCTCATCATCCGGTGTCGTCGTGACCAACCCGTAGGTCGCGACACAAACCACCTCAGCCCCACTCCGTCGAACGATCGGGGCGAAAACATCTCGCCCCTCCGCGGATTGAGGCACCAACACTCGACCGGTAGTACCAAGACGGTGAACGAGCTGCTCCGCGAACACCTCAGCGAGCGCGATCGGCGATTCGAGATCAACCTCTCGATGAAAGATAGTACGGACAGCTTCGCTCGTTCCTGGGCCCTGTGCGGCGAGGCGAGCCTGAGAACTCGGCAGATCAATTCCCAAACGGACGCACTGATCCCGAAACACATGCACGGCCGTTGGGCTTAAGAACGCGATCCACCAGCCACCGGAACTCACCGACAAGCGAATCGCCTCTGCGTCTGGTTGGGTTAGCTCTTTCGCCTCAACGGAGAGGGAGGAGAGTCGAATAACGGAGAACCCCACGGCCTCAAGCCGTTGCGAAAGCCCCTCATCTCCAGCGTACGGACCTTGAGGGCGGGTGAGGATAACCGTTTTTGCCATCTGATCACCTAGGCAAACGACGCGGCGATCTCGGAGAATCCCTGCTCCAAGACCCGCGCAGCCATCCTCTCACCAAGTTTCAGCGCCTCTTCGACCGGAGCCTCTCCACTCACCTCAATAACCTTTGAGCCATCAGGCGAAAGGCAGCGACCTTCGAAGGAGAGCGTTTTTTCGCGCCCCTCACCGACTACCGTGGCGTGAGCCGCAACCGGGGTGTTGCATCCCGCGCCAAGCCGCTGAAGAAATACGCGCTCAGCTGATACCTCGGCCGCGGTGTCTGAGTCGTGGAGCTTGTGGAGCATCTCAAGGAGCTCCGTATCGTCGGATCGACATTCGATGCCGAGCGCTCCCTGTCCGGGAGCGGGCAGCATCTCCTCATCTGGGAGAATATGCGTAATTTCGTGCTCAAGCCCGAGTCGAGAGAGTCCGGCGCGCGCTAAGATAATCGCGTCATACTCCCCCCCTTCCGCTCGTAGTTTCCTGAGTC
>JAIXPR010000309.1 GCA_027486155.1 Pseudomonadota bacterium
ACATCATCCAATTCCGAGCCGCGGCGATTCTCCACGCGCACTCAGAGTCTGATATTTATGAGCGTGCCCCTTCTCGGCTCGCTGGCGGCCCTCCTTGGGATCTCGTACTGCGCCCAAATGAGCCCACAATCGGTTGATGCCTTGTTCAACTATGTGACACCGAAGGTCTTCACAGAGTCAGTACAAACAACCCCGCCCTCGGCGCTCGGAGTAAAGAACCTACGCCTCTCATTTCAGAAGACGAGAAATAGGGAGTTCGTTCCAGTTATTACCGGAACGGTGATTAACGATAGTGGGCGCGCGTTCCAATCCGCAGAACTCGAAGTAATAGGCTTCAACGAGCGCGGTGAGATTATCGCGAGCTCCCGAGCTCCACTCCGCTCAGCCCTCGGGAACGAGAAGATCGCAGAGATATCTCTCGACATGGTCGCACGGTACCAAAACACCCTGGCCGCGAAGGATAACTCCATAAAGGCTCGCGAGGCGGTTCCGTTTACCGTCGCCCTCATGAACCCCCGACAGGTTGACGATTCCTCGAGTAATGACTTTGACCCCTCCAAGGTCAAGTATTTCTCCGCCAGGATCTTCTCGATTAAGCGACCGTAATAGGGGATTGTAGTTAGGGACTAGGGAGGACTAGGGAAAGGTGCGGACGCACCGCATACAGCTCGTGGCGGGAAAATGCTTCCTGTCATCCTGATCTTCCTCCTCCCCCTTATCATCCTCCTGCACCTGCACCGGCCTCCTCATTATCATCATTTTGCACCTGCACCGGTTTCCTCATGCTCATCGAGGCACGCGCGATGCGTGCACATCCAAGTTTCTTGATGACGGCGAGGAATCCGGTGCAGGTGCAGGATTAAGAGGAGGAACAGGATGAGGAGAAGCAGAAAGAACACCGGGACGCCTCTGCCGGACAAAGCATGAGCGTCAACCGGTCAGGCAGGTGTCGGGAGTCTACTTAGACTCCTCCTTGCTCGCATCCGTCTTGTTCTCAGACGGGGTAACATCGAGCTCGTTCCCATCACGGAAGGACGATTTGAAATTGTTGATGGCTTTCCCAAGTCCTGTCCCAAGCTCTGGCAGGCGCTTCGTTCCGAACAGGATTACTACCAAGAGAGCGACTACTCCTAACTGCGTTGTACTCAACATCTTTTGAGGACTCCTTCTTCCCGTTGGCGGACAGGTTGCGAAAGTAATTTTGCCGCCGCGCCAGGGCTCGACTGTTACTAACCCTTGGGCTCTGGTAGGTTACGCCATTACAGGAAGAGCGGCAAGTCTATGGGGTACTCCACAGAACAACGAGTCGGATTAGGGGTTTCCATCTCCCTGCACCTTCTCATATTTCTCTTCTTTCTCCGCGCCCCGGTCCTGCCGGTTCCAGAGACGAGCGTGATTGACGTTACCTTCGAGGCCCCACGCCCGGCCCCTCGTAAGCAGCAGATCGTTTCTCCCCCGGAAAATAAGGCCGACAAACCTCCCCTTTCCACCGATCGTCTCTCCGATGTGGACGCGACCGCCATCAAGGAACAGATTAAGCGCGGAACGGAGGGGGGCATTCCCAATCCAGTCGCCGAGCCTCAACCGCCCGCACCGGAACCAAAACCCCAGCAACCGGAGCAACCCAAGCCTCAGCAACCTGTTAAAGACCCTGCGCCGAAGAAACCCGCCGCGACCAACCACCGACAGAACGATCTCAATCTGAAGGACCTCAAACTCGACGACGCGACACTTGCCATGAAGTTTGGGAACGTGGCTAAGAATCCTCCATCGGCCGCGGCCAACGCGTCCTCTAAGTCATCAGACCTATCGTCGTACGCGGCGTTCTCTCGCCCTCCCGGTACCGGCGCCACGTTTGTTGGCTCTGGAGGTGTCAGCGATCACCTGCCAAATCTTCCTGATGGTGACATCACCTTATTAAACGCGAAGGCTAACACGTATGCCGGATTCGTACGGCGTGTCGCCGTGCAAGTGTTCGCGCAGCTCCGCTCTCAAGGATGGGAGAAACTCTCCATGAACGAAGTTCGCCGCATCAACGACTTCACGACGATTGAAGCGATACTCTCTCCTGAGGGAAGATTCATATCGCTCCAACTGGTCGAGGGATCGGGCAGCCCCTCTTTTGACTCGGTCGTGAAACAGGCGGTCGCTGGAGGGATGAAAGATCCCAACCCTCCCGCTGGAGCTCGCGCCGCTGATGGCATGATTCACTTCATCTTTAAGGCACGGAGCTGGACCTCTGTAGGAGCGGGCCGCTCAGGGGCGCCCTCTGAACATCGATGGCTCCTGCTGGCCACCGGCCTTGAGTAGAATTCGGTTGACCGGACCACACCTGAAACCAAACACGACATGATGTAACGGCATCCCCTTGAGGTTGGGGCAAACATCCTTTTTTCAGGGAGTTAGGGACATGCTATGACCGTAGGCTACCAAACGGTCATCACGAGCGCTTCGTACGTTTGGACAGATCCACCCGTTTAGGGCACAGTTACCCCCATAACCCGCATAATCTAATAGATTATACAGGCGACGCATAACATGTCTGAGCGAACACGAAGCTCACACATCACCGGCACCCCGCACGAGGTGAACGACCTCGCGGAACTTCATACCTCAAAAACCCAGGAAGCTTTCCGTGGGGCGATACATGAAGCGGCCGACACAGACCTGTCGAACGCCTCAATTCAATCTATCAGTGTGGTCCGCCTGAGTGCCCGACCTGAGAAACGAAAACTATCCTCCCTCGGAATCCCCGTCCCGTCAGAAACGGAGCCAAAACATGATCGCGCTCGTGACACGCGGACCGACACACGCCGTCGTGATCGGTATGGCGTCCTTAAAAATCCGTACTACCCGTACAAAGGGGATCCGCTCGAGCGCCTCATCACCTTGCTCGCGAATATTGTAAAATCCCTGGAGAGCAACCTGTTAGCTGCGCTGCAGCCGCGAGTTCCCATACCCCAAGCACCTCAGACGGTCCTAAAAACCAAAAAGCGACGGTTCGATGGGCAGGAGATTGAGGATGGCGAGGAAGGATTGCTTCCGAGAGATCAGATTACACGCCGAGTCGACTCGGATGAGTAAGCCCTGGGGAACCGAGGCAAATCCTACTCATATTGTAATGTCGGAAACCA
>JAIXPR010000413.1 GCA_027486155.1 Pseudomonadota bacterium
CGCCTGCGATGGATTCCGTCAGGAGGTTATCGCGTACCTCTGGTCAGCGGGACGCCGAGGCGAGAAGGTGACGTACGAAAGTTATGAGCCACTCAAAGAGGCGATCGAGAAGAAGCTTATGGCGAGCGTTCGTGATGTTTCACGAATTATCACTAAGGCTCGCACTCGAGACGACGATCAGCACAAGAAGTACAACAAGATGGTTGAGCAGCTTATTCGAAATGGATACCCCGCGAGTTGCGTGGATGTGATCCTTAAATACGCCGCCAACAATCTCTGGAAGGACTAAGCGAAGCCCACGCGCGTGAGGTGTAATGTCGACCGTATTTCGTCCCTACACTCCTAGCTCGCAGCGCTCCGACCGGAGCGCGCGAGATAGGATGAGACACCGTCAAAAGATCAAAGACTCGATTCGTGATAACATCGGTGACATTCTCGCTGAGGAGTCGATCATCGGTCGCGATCGTGACAAGATCATCAAGGTTCCGATCCGTTCCGTAAAGGAATACCGCTTCATTTACGGCGAGAACTCCCCCGGTGTCGCCCAAGGAGATGGGGAACAGAAGCCCGGTGACGTGGTCCAACAAGGGGATCAAGACGGTAAAGGCCAGGGGGGTAAGGGTGGCGATCAACCGGGCGTTGACGCGTTTGAGACCGATATCACCCTCGAAGAGCTCATCGCGATCATGTTCGATGACCTCGAGCTCCCGGAGCTTGAGAGGAAGGCCTTAAAGGAGGTCGTGTCGGAGGACGCGCGCAAGCGTAAAGGACATCGACGCGCTGGCATCCGGCCACGTCTCGATAAGCGCGCGACCGCTCGGAATCGAGCGCGTAGATGGATGTCCGTCCGTCGAAGTCGTGAGCTAGGGCCTGATGGCGAGAAGCCACGGTTCCCGTTTCACGAGGACGACATGCGTTACTACCATATCGTGCCGACGACGAAGGAGGCCTCCAACGCGGTTATCTTCTGTATCATGGATACCTCAGGCTCGATGGGAACCGTGAAGAAGTATCTCGCTCGCAGCTTCTACTTTCTTCTCTATCAATTCGTTCGCCAGAAATATTCCAACGTTGAGGTGGTATTTATCGCGCATCACACCGAGGCGAAGGAGGTGAGTGAGGAGGACTTCTTTCATAAGGTTGAGTCCGGAGGAACCTACATCTCGTCCGGTTATAAGAAAGCGCTTGAGATTATTGAGGACCGGTATCACCCATCGCTCTGGAACGTCTACGCGTTCCACTGCTCTGACGGAGATAACTTCTACTCAGATAACGAACGAGCCCTGCAAGCGGCGGAGGAGCTATGCAAGGTATGCAATCTCTTTGGCTACGGGGAGATAAAACCCTCCGGTAGCGCCTACTATAGCGGGAGCATGTTGGAGGTGTTTGGTCAGATCAAGGCTGATAACTTCCACATGATCACCATTGAGAAGAAAGAGGACCTTTGGGAGGGATTTCGCAGCTTCTTGATGAAGGATAGAGCGAGCGGTGTCTCCGCGCACGGAAAAGTTTTTGGTGGGAGCGAGGGCGCTGCCGCGGCGGCACCGTAGGAAGCTATGTCACACAATATCGAAGAACTTGCTGATTGGGATAAACGGATATTGGAGCTCGTCAATAAGTACGAGCTTAAGTGCTATCCTCAAGAGTTTGAGATCTGCGATCATAACGAGATGTTGGGATACATGGCGTACACCGGTATGCCATCGCATTATCCTCACTGGTCATACGGAAAGTCGTATGAGCGCCAAAAGACGATGTATGACTACGGCGTCTCCGGTCTTCCCTATGAGATGGTTATCAACTCTAATCCGTGTCTCGCGTATTTGATGCGAGATAACTCTCTGCTTCTGCAGGTGCTCACCATCGCGCACGTGTATGGCCATAACGATTTCTTCGCTAATAATTTTACCTTTACCTCCGGTACCAAGGCCGAGCACGTGCTGCAGTCCTTTAAGAGCCACGGACAGAGGATTAGCTCGTATCAAGAGGACCCCTCAATCGGTGTTGAGGCGGTCGAAAACATGATCGACCACGCCCACGCGATCTGTTACCAACGTTCGCGAAATCTCGCTATAAAACAGCTCTCGCAAGAAGAGCAGGTCATGCGCGCGTGGGAGCGTTCGCAGCGGCCCGATGACCCGTGGCGGGAGATTCATCCCACCCCTGAGTATACCCCACCGAATTTGACGCGAGTTCCAGCCGAGCCACAGGAGAATATCCTTCAGTTTATCGCCAAGTATAACCCGTACCTTCCCGAGTGGAAGAGAGACATCCTTCTGATCGTCGACGCGCAGACCCAGTACTTCATGCCTCAGATGGATACGAAGATCATGAACGAAGGGTGGGCGAGTTACTGGCACCACAAGATCCTGAACGAGTTGAAGCTCCCTCAGGGGATGCACCTTGAGTTCCTTGTGCGACACAATCAGGTGTTGCGCCCACATCCTGGAGGTCTCAATCCGTACCACCTTGGGTTCGTACTCTGGCATGATATCGAACGTCGCTGGAACGAGGGAGATATCGGACATGAGTGGTCCGACGATAAGCCCCCAACCGCTGAGGGGATTAAAGACGAGAACCAGACTCCAGGCCGCAAGAAGATATTTGAGATCCGCGAAGCCGACCGTGACCAATCATTCCTCCGTCGGTTCCTTACCCGCGAGATCATGGAGGAATTAAATCTCTTCCAGCACGAGCGCAGAGGTAAGGACCGAGTAGTGACGAAGGTCGCCAGCGAAGAGGGGTGGCGCGAGGTTAAAGAGAATCTTATCAAGAATGTGGGCACCGGGTCGATTCCGGTGATTAAGGTCGAGGACGCTGATTTCGGTAAAAATCGCACCCTCTATCTGAAACACTATCACGATGGTCGTGACCTTCAGCTTGAGTACGCTGAGCGTACCTTAAAGCACGTTGCCGCTCTGTGGGAGCGAGAGGTTGTCTTGGAGACATCCATAAACGGCAAGGAATCGCTGCTCAAGCTCGTGGGAGAGTCACTGAAGATCGAGCGCTTGTAGGCCGTCTCCAGGAGGAATCTCCCACGATCCCGTATGCCATCCACGCGTGCTTTTACACCCTCTGCGCAGGGGAAAGGAACCGGGGGCGTACGATGGTCGAGCCATCTTCGTTAATCCCTAGCAAGATATATCCACATGGCTTATCGCTCACCGCTATGTCGCTCGTACTTTGTGGTTCAAGCGAGAACAAGAAGGATGATGAGGGAACTCCATGCGTCACGATTCCATCGTTATACCCTGAGACCCAGAGATGGAGATGCCCGTGAAAGCAGGCTGATATCTTGTCCGTATGATTTCGAAGCACCTCTTGGACATCGGTACGGTTAATCGTTGAGAGTTCCTCGTCGATCCGCTGATTGTCGAGATCGAAGAGGGGATAGTGTGAGAGGATTATCGCTTTCGTTGAGCCCGCAAGAACCTTATCAAGGGTCTGAATAGTCTCCTTCGTGGCGAATCCAGTAGCCTCTGGACCGGTGCGAAGGTCGATTCCGATGAGCGTTGTGCCGGCTAGGTTAGAGTGATGGACCCCGTGCTCGTGATGCTGCCAAGCTGGTGGGAAAAAGGAGCTCATCAACGTTGGTTCATCGTGATTTCCCGGTAAGGGAAGAAGCGGGGCCCGTAGCTCTGAAAAGATATCTCGAGCATGGGTATAGGACTCGGCTGTCGCGACAGCGGTGCGGCGGTTCGGATTGATAGCGGTATCCGCGAGGTCGCCCAGAGACACGATCGCCTCAAGGGGGACGGATTCCTTACGCAGCTGCTCAACGAGAGCTTGGGTCGCGACTCGGGTATTCAATCCATACAAGGTTCGATCCGGCTCTACGATGTGTTGGTCCGTGATGACGGCGACGTACGATGTTTTTTGCATATAAACTCTCCGTTGATTCGGGAGCGAGCTTATCAGGGGCGCTTTCGGTGGGCTATGTCGATGGCCCCGGATCCGAATTCTTCTCTGCTTCATCCTCCTGTAAGGAGAGCGTTTTATTCGCTCAATTCTGACCGTCGCTTGAGAAGATCTCATCTTAGAGCGATAGTGCGACCATATGATCAAGTCACTCACTGTGTATCACTATCCCCGTTGCTCAACCTGTAAAAAGGCGCTCGCCTTTCTCCGTGAAAAAGGAATTCCGTTCGAGGAGGTTGATATCTCGGTAACGCCTCCCTCAAGAGATGAACTACGAGCCATGATTGAGCGGAGAGGGGGGATTCGGCCACTCTTTAACACCTCCGGACAACGATACCGAGAGGGGGGATTCTCGGAGAAGGTTGAGCATATGAGCGTTGAGGAGGCCGTCGTGGCGCTTGCGCAGGATGGAATGTTGGTGAAACGTCCCTTCGTTCTGGCTGGAGAGCATGGGCTCGTTGGGTTTAAGCCCGAACAGTGGGAGGTTCTTGCTTCGGCGTGAATGGCCTCGATCGTTGTTTCATGAGCAGTGCAGTCCGCATGGAACGCGACTTTAGAATTCACGCATTCGCAGCTTCACGGCCTGAAGAATGCTGGTAAAGATCGGCTTATGGGCCATGAGGGTTTCCCCGGCTTCGCTGGGCCATTGGGAAACCTCGGTGATCGATCGCGCGACAGCCGTTCCCGCGGTGTGCCTCGCGATGTCGTATACCTGGCGGGCGTTAGGATTGGCGCTGAGAGCACCGAGAACGTCGAGAACCCGGTTCCATTCAGCTTGAAGTCGTTCGGGGGTGGTATCGCGGTGCCAGAGGAGGCGGTATCCATCTCCCTTCTCAGGAGGTGTATCGAGTTGAAGTTTTTCTACCTCGATATAGGCATTCAGATAGCGACCACGAATCGCGGCGAGGAAGTTTGCAAGGCGCGTTGTGGGGATTCCAACTCGCTCGTAGTTGTGAACCATCGAGTCCGCGACGCTCACGAGGGAGAGAAAACGGTCATCGCCTGACGCGGGATTATACTCCGTTGTAATTTGGCGGCAGAGCGTGAGATAGAGAGCGCTCAATCCGCGCTTCTGAGAAGGGGAGATAGACGAGGGATCTAAAGCCTCAAGATACGCGGAGAATCGTGTCGCGTCCTCGATGTGGAGCGACAATGTGTTGGAGTCGAATTCCCGGCCAACGCCATGGAATCCCCATCCACTCCTTACGGGGCCTATCGTAAGGCCAATGGCGGCAAGGATGGGAGCGACCTCCGCTTCGCATCGCTCTCGCGAGAGGTCTCTTTGAGCGCTTTCTTCCTCGAGGGCTACCGCCATAAGGGTTCGAGGGGTTACCTTGGAGTTCGGGGATAGCTCAACGAGCTGGGTTACCGTCCCAGTGAGGAAGCGGGCCAGGGTGTATCCAAGGCCGTTCTCTTCATTATGAGCCTCTAGGCGATCAGTTATCACCGAGAGATCGATTGAACCTAAGGAGATCCCGGTCCCGGGAAGTCGTAGCTCCTCTGTGTGCCGGTTGTCGGCTGAACGTCTGTCAGGGAAAAGTGGTTGATGATGGTGGTGCGTCATGTGCCTCTCTACGGGAACGTACCTCAGTCTCGCAGAAGGGGTGCGCTACGCAACAAGGGGCTGATTCGGACAATTTCCGACATCCATCTTCCGTACATATTCCTTGGTCAGGCTAGTTCGCCTTAAGGCAATTTACGAGCCCCTCGCATACCTTCTTGGCGTCTCCGAAG
>JAIXPR010000067.1 GCA_027486155.1 Pseudomonadota bacterium
AGGAAACGGGTTGGCTGGATTCTTTATCTTGTGGTCGGCGCGATATGCCTCAAGTGTCGCGTTATACATCGCGGTGAAGCGATCAGCGTCGTCTACAATTCGCTGTATGAAGGTTTTGACACTCGGAGCCTCAAGGATGACGGAGAGCGGGACCTCATCATATCCATCTCCGCAGAGGCTCTTTCGAACCAGCGCGTTCGCCAACACTGCGGACTCTCCCTCGAGGGCTTCATACAGACGGCAGGCTCGCAGCGCCCCATTCGCCGCTTCTGGTTGACCACTGCTATGGAGTTCCCGAATCATCTCCGCGAACACCTCAGCGACCTGAGCATTGGAGGCTATTCGCTGATCCCGATAGAGTTTCATGCGCGTCGTGATCACGCCCTCTCGTATGTGGATCTGCTCGCCCTCACGCAGGGGCCACAGAACGCGACCCGCGTCGCCCTCATCGCTATCGATAGCGATGTTGAGGGCCAATCCACCGGTCTCCCGCGCTATCGTGGTCAGCCGCTTCGTCTTCTCCAGAATACCCGAATGATAAATGATCGGCTGATGACCAGCCATAACGATAGGATGAGAACCGCTCGAGGATCGGCCTAACTGAGATACGATGGGAATACCAACTTTCAGAGCGCACGCTCGCAGTTGAGCGGTGTATCCCCGAGCGGCTTCGAGCATCTCCCGCCGGATAGCGGTGACAGATTCCTCACCCACCACCCGATGCACAGCTTGAGCCATTATGAGGTTGGAAGCGAGTATCGCCTTCCACTCCTCGTATGGTGGGTTGAGTGTTACGACCATGGCTATAGGTTAAAAAGGGCCGAAGATGTCGATATCCGTAAGGTCTCGCGACATACGAACGGCTCGCCAGCCGCGGCACCAACTTGGTGTCCCCAGTACACAGCCTCAGCTCGAATCTCCTCAAGCCGCTTCCTGTTGCCCTCGTGCGTAACGAACTGGGATTCGTAAGCCTCAACAGCCGCCATCTTCACGTCCAGGTGAGAGGACACATCAAAGATACATGACGGAGTAAATCGTACCTTACAGTGCGTGGAGAAAAAATGGAGGAGCTTTCTGGGATACCATGGGGCGTGAGGGAGGTCACACTTGACGAATTTTGAGTAGAAACGCGCGGACTCAACTAACGCCGCCGCTTGGACATGATCAGGATGCGCATCCTCCCAATAGGGACCGAATAGAACATCGGGACGCACCTCACGGATAATTCCGGCGACCACCTTTCGATTTTCAACGGTGTCGAAAACTTCCCGATTTTTCAAAGAGAGGAGCCGACGGTCCGTGATGCCCAGAACGCGAGAAGCCGACTCCGTTTCTCGCCGCCTGTGTTCGGACGAACCATGGGGCGTGGGTTCCCCGTCCGTAAGGTCCGCCACAACAACTCGTACCCCTTGCTGGATCAGCGCCGCGATAGTTCCCCCCATCGCTATCTCGGCGTCATCGGGGTGTGGTGAGATCACGAGAGCTACAGATTCCATCGAATTCGCTCCTTCTCTATCGTGCTGAGATACAAACGCAACCTTACATCGGGGTCGTCCAAGTCGCCACCGAATCTTCGATTCGGATCATTATATATCCTGGAGACTGGAAGCTCAGCGAATCGAAGACCAAAGTGCTTAGCTTGCAACCAAACCTGCAAGGGCATGGCATATCCGAACTCAGTTATCGAAAGCTTTCGGAGCGCGGAAACACGGTACGCTTTAAAGCCACAGAAAGAGTCGGTCAGAGCAAAACCAGTTATTTCGTTGATCTTCCCCGTAACGATAGAATTTATCGCGCGTCGGTCAGGAGGCACCTCTCCCGTACCGTCGATCTCAGAGCAGTAGCGACTTCCCGATACGATATCCCAATCCTCAATCGCACTAAAAAAGCCCGGAATCCAATCAGGCCTGTGCTGGCCATCCGAGTCCATCGTGATCACATACTCATATCCCCGTCGCGCAACCTCCTCGAACCCAGCGACCAATGTCACGCCATATCCTCGATTATCTGCCTGAAGGATCATGTGAGTGCGTTCGTTATGCGCGGATTTCAGGATGGAGGGGGAACGATCGACTGAGCCGTCGTCGATGAGGAGGACGTCCTCGGAGTAAACCTGACGAAGACGAGCGAGCAGCCCCTCAAGATGTCGCTCCTCGTTGTAGACAGGGATCAGAACAACACGCCGGGTCATCGCCACTCCGATCAATCGTTATGTCTGCGACGAAGAAATGGGGACACCCGAAGCAAAAGCTGGAGCCGCTCAAAGTGCTCGAGCCACTCGCTAACCTCATCGGCTAACTCCTCGGGGCTCGGGGGCACAATCCCGGCGTCACAGGCCGCGCCAAGTTCGGTGTTCGCCTTTCGGCGATACGCGGCGAGCTGCCGATCACCGACCCGACCCACCTCGAAAAAATCCTCCGAGACAAATACCGCCACGGGAACCCGCGCCGCGCCGTGAATTCGTACTTCATCGCGCAACTCCGGCATCACCTGGTTGTCGATAAATTTGACGGTCAGTACAGAAGACGCTGAAGCGATGAGCTCAAG
>JAIXPR010000072.1 GCA_027486155.1 Pseudomonadota bacterium
GCACCGCTCCTTCGCGGCGCGTGAGGCAATATCACGTGGAGAGAGATTTCCGAAGCTCGGATACCGACGCTCCAGGTAGTAATCGCGTTCGCTCTCCGGAATATCAGCTGGACGACGGGTGTCACCCTTCTTCTTCGGGACCCAAACCCTTCCATCATTTCGCAACGACTCGGACATAAGGGTAAGTTTCGACTGATGCTCGCCCGACACAGGAATGCTGGTCGGATGGATCTGCGTGAAGCACGGATTCGCCATGCCGGCGCCATGACGATACGCGCGCCAAATCGCGGTCACGTTACACCCCTTGGCGTTCGTGGAGAGGTAGAAAACGTTCGAGTAGCCTCCGGTCGCTAACACCACGGCGTCAGCCAGGTGGGTCTCTATTTTGCCCGTTCGAAGGTTTCTGGTGATTATCCCCTTACACTTCCCATCAGCGATGACTAGATCGAGCATCTCTGTGTAGGGATTCATCTGCACCGCGCCCTCGTGAATCTGCCGATTCAACGCGGAGTAGGCGCCGAGCAGGAGTTGCTGTCCAGTCTGGCCCTTCGCGTAGAAGGTTCGAGATACCTGCGCGCCACCGAACGAGCGATTCGAGAGGAGTCCGCTGTACTCTCGAGCGAACGGAACCCCCTGAGCAACGCACTGATCGATAATGTTCACACTCAACTCAGCGAGGCGGTGTACGTTCGCCTCACGAGCGCGGAAGTCGCCACCCTTAATGGTGTCGTAGAACAAACGATGGACGCTATCTCCATCGTTCTGGTAATTCTTCGCCGCGTTAATACCACCCTGCGCCGCGATGCTGTGCGCGCGACGTGGCGAGTCCTGAAAGCAGAAGGCCTTTACACGGTATCCCAGCTCACCGAAAGAAGCTGCGGCTGAGGCTCCCGCCAGACCGGTTCCCACAACGATGATGGTGTACTTTCGCTTATTCGATGGATTGACGAGCTTGATCGAAGCCTTGTGCTTCTGCCACTTCTGCTCAAGTGGACCATCAGGGATCTTCGAATTAAGTTCTAGTTGCATACGTTCGCTCCACAAGGAAAAAACTAATGAGTGGCTGGGGCGCGGGTCTCGACCGGTGCCGGCAACGCGCCGACCGCGATAGAGACCGGAACCGCGGAGAATCCGATGAACATCGCGACAGCGACCACCTTCGCGGCGGCTCTAATCCCAGTATTCCACCGTGGGGCATCTACCCCCAACGTTTGGAACATGCTCCATGTGCCGTGGTAGAGATGCAGGCCCAAGAGCGCCATCGCTACAACGTAAAATCCCGCTGTCACGAAGTTCTGAAACGCGGCGAATACGTTCGCGTACACCTGACCATGCACGAACCCACTAAAGTGCAGTGTGCCGGTGGTGAAGTGCAAGATGTGAAAGGTGATAAACACGACCAGGAACAGGCCTCCGTAGAGCATCGTGAGGGACGCCGCGTTCGCGGAACGATAGGACCGGACCTGATACCCTTCAGGCTTAGCTTTACGGTTCAGTCGAGCGAGCTGAATGCCGCTCATGGCATGAATAACAACGGCCGCGAGAAGAACGACGCGCACAATCCAGAGTACCCCCTCCTTCCCGAACATCTCAGCGCCCATCGTGCGGAGAAACACTCCGTAATCATCGATCTTGTAATCACCCGTCGAAGGGTCGACACCAGCAAATATCTTGAGATTACCGGCCATATGACCGATGACGAACAACACGAGCATGAGGCCACTGACGGCCATGGCGACCTTCTTGCCGACCGTCGACCCATAAAAATCACGAACCAGACCCATATCCTCTTCCTACTGGGGAAAACTCCCCCTACACAACAAACGTGAAGCTGCCCGTACGCCATCACCGCCTCACACACCGTGAGGAGTTGGGGTAACACGAACTCGTTCATGAGTGGTAGGCGGCCACGCCGCATCCAAGGCAACCCGTTGGAGATATAAGGAATGTACCTGACCCGGGGCTCTGGGGAAACACCTTAACGTCGACTGGCGAGTAAAAGCAGCCAGTCCCGAACCTTTCATTTCCTTGCGTCTATCAAACCGAACCGGGAGGCCATAAACCAAATCGTTTCGGCAGGTTAGCTACTCACGTAAAAATGTATGACTAGGGATGCCGTAAGCGCAATAATGGCGACCGTCTCGGCGCTCTCGACGCATAGGCGAGCTATTAAGATGTTGAACGACCACGCAAACAACCAAACCCGCACCTCGTCGGCGAAGCCAGTAGAGGCGGATTGCGCTCTTGTGAATGGCGAGGCCATCGGCACCCTCACTCACGTCGGAGGAACGACGGCGACGGTCTCCATCTCGGCAGACCTCACATCACCGACTCGCGTCCGCGACCTGCTAGCGATCCTCTCGGGCCCCACTCTCTTCCTCTCGGAGGTCCTTCATCTGGAGACAAGGGACCTCCGAACGCATGCGACACTCTCCCTCCTCGCGACCGTAGACCTCACCACCCTCACACTGACGCAAGGGGTATCCCGACTACCACTTGCCAACTCCCCCACCTATCGTCCCTCTGTCGCCGTCATTAAGGCGCACTTGGAGGCTCGAAGTTCTCTGTTCGAGGACCTGACTCACCGTGTGGCTGTTGAGCTCGGCTTCTCTCACCACTGCCCCGCTCATACGCTCTCATTCTCGCCCGAGAAACTTTTTGGAAGACACTGCGCGGTCCTCGGCACCTCTGGGTCTGGTAAGAGCTGGTCGCTCGCACGACTTATGGAGGAGTGCGCACGGCTTCGCGGAAAGGCAGTCCTCATCGATCCCTCAGGGGAATATCGAGCGCTCACCGGACCGGTTCGTCACCTCCACTTCGGCGATACCCCCTCACAGAGAGAGGGATCAACGGAGGTTTCCCTCCCCTACTACCAATTAACTGAAGCCGATCTCGTCGCTATACTTCAACCAGGAAACGCGACCCAGCTTACGAAGCTTAAGGCCGCGATTCGCTCCCTCAAGATCCTCGCGATCGACCCACGGCTGGGCGTCGACGGCAATCTCCCCAAGGCACACAGACATAAGATGCCGTTTGAGATGACCCTCGCTGAGTACCACGACGAGGTGTGCCAAGCCGAGAACGCGTTTAACATTCACCACCTTCCGATGCAGATCGGGCTCGAGTGCGTTGACCCGATCCGTAGCCAGACCGAGAGCAACTACTGGGGAGGGATGAACGCGACCGATCATAACGAGTGCGTGCCCCTCATCTCAAAGCTGGAGGGACTCCTCCAATCGAGGGAGCTCGACGCTATCCTCCGCCCAACCCAAGCGGAATCGCTCTTAGACGAGATCAATCACTTCCTCAACGACCAGTCGGTGTCGATCCTCCGCATCTCGTGCGAGTACCTTCCCACGATAAACCGAGTAAGAGAAATCGTCAGCAACGCTCTCGGCCGACACCTCCTCGGGCTCGCGGGCGCCGGTCACTTCGCCAGCGCCCCCCTTGTTGTGTGCCTGGATGAGGCACATCAGATGCTACCCAAAACGGTATCGGCCCTCTCCAACGAATACCCACTCGAAGCCTTCAACGTCATCGCCAAGGAGGGTCGCAAGTACGGACTCACCCTCTGCATCGCCACTCAACGACCTCGAGATATTCCAGACGACGTTCTAAGTCAGGTCGGAACCTTTATCGTACACCGACTCGTGAGCGACGCGGACCGAACAGCGGTCGAGCGGGCGAGCGGCGGTATCAACCAAACCCTGAGCAACACCCTCCCCGTCCTTGCGCCGGGAGAGGCCTTCATACTCGGCGTGGATTTCCCGAATCCCCTTCGCCTCAACGTGGAGCGTCCAAGCGCACCGCCCGCATCGAGCGGCCCTGATTATCAGGCGAGTTGGGGACCGGCTACCATACAGTAGGCACCGGAAACTAGCCCGCTATTCGTCTTTGCACCCGATCATCTCACCGCTATACTAGAAGGGTGAATCCCAGCCTCTACCAGATCAACACAAAGGCATTTCTTTCGACCCTTGGCGCTAACGCCACGCTCGACGATATCCCGAACACCTTTCTCGATAACCTCGCGGCGCGGGGATTCGATTGGGTATGGCTTCTCGGCGTGTGGAAGATCGGTCCAACGGGTCGAAAGATATCTCGGCAGCGAACTGAGTGGCACCGCGAGTACGAAGCGGTGCTTCCAGACCTGAAAGAGGATGACATATGCGGCTCTCCCTTTGCGGTGTGTGAATACACTACAGAACCATCGATCGGAGGCGATGTGGAGCTCGCCCGCCTCCGAGAGCGCCTGGAGCTTCGGGGTATCAACCTCCTCCTCGACTTCGTTCCGAATCACGTCGGCTTCGACCATCGATGGGTCCGGGAGCGGCCGGACTTTCTTATCAGAGGCACTCCATCCGATCTCGCGCTCGCCCCTGATCGGTGGGCCAAGCTTCCCGATGAAACGATCGTCGCCTTCGGAAAGGACCCGAACTTTCCAGGATGGCCCGACACGGTGCAGCTCAATTTCTTCAATCCGCAGCTTCGAGCGGCGATGATCGGAGAGTTGCGGAATATCGCCACTCGATGCTCTGGAGTGCGATGCGATATGGCGATGCTTTTGGAGCCGGAGATTTTTCATCGCACATGGGGAGATCGCGCTGAGAGTAGACAGGCCCTGCACACCTCCTTTTGGCCGGAAGCGATCCAAGCAGTACACCGCGACCACGCCAACTTTCTCTTTCTGGCTGAGGTGTACTGGGACTACGAGGCAAGGCTTCAAGAGCACGGATTTACCTACACGTACGATAAAACGCTCTACGACAGACTCGTCAATCACGAGGCAAATAAACTTGTTGAGCACCTCCGCGTTCCGGGGTCCTACGGGGCCCGCATGGCCCACTTCCTTGAGAACCACGATGAGCCACGCATAGCTTCGAAGCTCGAACCTCCCGAGCATAAAGCCGCCGCGGTCATCTCATACCTCGCGCCCGGGATGCGTTTTTTTCACCACGGACAACTCGAGGGATACCGAACGCGCGTTCCCGTTCATCTCCGACGGGGACCGGACGAGGGGTTCGACCCCCATGTCGCGGAGATCTACAGCCAACTCCTTCCAATCGTTAACTCCCCCGCGGGGAAATCTGGGTCGTGGCACCTCCTCCGCTGCGCGCCAGCCTGGGAGAGCAATCCCACCAACACGAACTTCCTCGCCTACTACATCGCTCACGAGTCAAGGGACCTTCTCGTCGCGGTCAACTACGGAAACTATCGGGGACAATGCTTCGTCCAGCTCCCACAAGCCCTTCCCCAAAAGGGCACCGCCCACCTTACCGACCTCCTCTCAGCCGCCGAATACGTCCGGGACGCTCGTGATCTTTCAACCCGAGGGCTCTACCTCGACGTAGAAGGGTTCACCTCCCATATATTCTCTCTTCGGTGGGATTAATGTCGTATCGCTGGCTCAATCGTGTTGAAAACCTCCCGATCGCCGCACACCTCGAGGCGATTTGCAGTGGGGTAAGCGAACATTCAATTACCCTCCTTGAAGCTCCCCCCGGCACCGGTAAGACAACGGTCCTCCCGCTCGCGCTCCTCGAAGAGCGCTCGCTCGCCGGAAAAACGGTCCTTATCCTTCAACCCCGCCGCATCGCCGATGCC
>JAIXPR010000341.1 GCA_027486155.1 Pseudomonadota bacterium
CATCGAGCGTGGTGTTTGGTGTGAGGTTGTTTAGCACCTTTGAGTAGAGCGTCGGATAGTTCCACGCGATCAGGTTGAGACCGATCTCGCGAATTACTCCGCGAGAGAATCCGACGTCGGGGTCGAGATCTTTCTTCTCGCTCAGAACAGCGGCCGTTGAGGCGATAACCGCGGTTTCTCGGAGGCGCGCGACCTGGAACGGCTCGCTCCAGTGGAGGGAGTGAGTGGCCGGCAGTTTTTTATCTGGGGCTATTATCTCTTTAATCCTCTCCGTTCCGCCCCAGCGGATCAGCTCGATCGGGTTGTTGAGTATCTTAGCGTCGATCTTCTCCTGCATGCCGAGGAGGCCGAGCTCCTTAACCACAAAGGTGAACAAAGCGAAGTCTCCCTTAAGATCGTTGAGGAGCTGCTGGGGCGCTTGCGCGTAAGCTCCTGAGTCGATGTGGTTGCGGATAGAGGTAAGGACGTCCTGGTTTATCGGAAACCACGGGCGCACCACGTGCTGTAATGCTCGCTCAATTCGCCTGTTGTCAGAACTACCGCTCTTGAAACCGCTCATGATTAAACACTCCGTTGTTTATACCTACGCGATCTTCGTCGCTAACTGAGCGACTACGCGCATCGGACCGGCCTTCATCCGCTTCGAGAAAACAGGCAAGGGTGGTTTGGAAAACCGCGCACCGCAGACCTATCTGCTCGTAAGGGAGTATCGCCAGGATGCGGGGAGATCTTGAGCCCTAAGAACTAAAAATAAATGAAGGGGTTACGGGACTTACGGGACGGACTGTCAGGTAGTTACCATGTGGTGGTTGCGGCTCGCCGTCGGGCCTGTGGAAACTAAAGACCCTGGTCCTGTGCGTGAAGGAGACGTAGAATCTCACTTCATGGGCGACCAATACACCGACGACGATGATGATACGCAACCTAAGGAACGTTCAGCCGTGGCCGCTAACATCGAGAGCCTTCAAGCTACGGTGAAGCGACTTGCGGAGGAGCGGGACGTGTTACCGCAACCTCTCTTTTGGTCTCTTTTTCACTCTCGTCTCGCCTCCATCAAGAAGCAGAAGGAGATCTCTCGAGTGGTGAGTGAGGTGTTGGGTGAGTCGTAGGCTTGGTATCTCCCCCCCCCGACTTGTTCGTGACGACGCAGGCTGTGCGGTCCCGTCTTCGCCCTTCGTTTCCTTTCCGTCCTTTGTGGTAAAAATAAATTCTGTCGTACTATTGCCCTCATCGACATCAGCGGGACGATCGCACCATTAGTTGGGCGCTAGCCAGCCCGTCGCGCCATCTCCTCGCCATGAGGGATGGCCGCTCTCTCCCGGATCCTTTCAGTGGGCACGCCAAGCCGGCTCCAGTACTGCACGTCGGTCATCGCCGCCCGAAGCGCCGGATCGTTACCGGAGACCAGAAGCGGCTGAATGCGCGCTCTCGTTTCAGGTGTGTAGTCCCCCCGATAGCGGAGGTCGAAGAGGATCTCTTGCGCGTAGCTTGAGAGGCCCTCCCAGGCCACGATCCCGTATTTTGATTGAAGGTCGGGCTTCGCGAGTATTCGGCGGATGTCGGCGATTGTCTCTGTTGCCGTAACCTCCTCGAAGAGCCTTCGTTGGGCAGGAAGTGAGAGGACCGGAGACGCTCCTACATGAGACCGGACGAAACGCGCGGCGCTTTCTCCGCGTAGTCCTGCCGCATCGCCATAAAAAGCGGCGTCGTCAGGGCTCATACCGGCGTACGTCAACTCGGAGATAACCTGAAGTCGGGTTCGGTTCCCCATATCGTATCCTCGACCGATGGTTACCCCGCTTGCGCCACCCGGCCAATGCATCACGCGAGAAAATAATGAACCGCGGTGCTCCCGACCCTCGGCGTTAAAGGTGATCTGTCCGAACCGAACTGTCAGGTGAGGACTGTCAGGATGGATCGAGGCGTAGGGCGCAAGGGGTGCAGGAGGGGGGATGTGTGGTTGAGGGGGTCTATAGGGATGAGTCGGGCGCATGGGCATACCTCCACTAGGCGATGTTTACCGCTCTATCGAGGGCTGCTCAGAAAAGTTTCGCGGATATCAAGTTTTTTTACGATTCATGACGACCGGCGGGACCGGATTCGTCTTCCTATCGCTGTGGCAAACCAGGCGCAGATGATGATAGACGGGAGCCATCGGTAGGGGTAGAGGGGGCCGTGAGAGGCGGGAAGGTTACTGGTAGCGAGCGAGGACCACTGCCGTAACTGCTCCGAACGCACGACCTGGGCGCTTCCCCAGGCTCCGACCGGGGATAGCTCATTCGCCTTCTCCTCAGAGATCGGATTGGTCGGCGGTTGGGTATTCGGATGGAGGCGCGCAAAGGAAACGAGTCGATCGTGGACCTCCACGATGAACGCGCTATAGAGATCGTTCACAATGTTCCACCGTTTAGCGGCTTTTGCGGCGTCGAAAGGAAATACGTTCGAGAAGGTAAAGGGATTCCCCTCAACGACCGTCGCTGGCTGTCCTGTGTTGTACAGGTGCGGAAGGACGGGCAGTTTGCCGATCTCAAAGGTAGTTGGCCCCCCTGGGGTTCCACGTTTGTAGTACCACAACTTCTGGCCCTCGTCAGACAGCACGAACTCTATGAAGCGTTTACCCGCAGTCGGATGAGGGGCTCCGGCTATGAGCGCGATCGCATCGCCGGTAATCGCCGCGTAGTCGGTCGGTA
>JAIXPR010000314.1 GCA_027486155.1 Pseudomonadota bacterium
CGCCACCGCCGCCACCACCGCCTCCGCCCAAGCAGACGCAAGATCCGTCCCGCAGGACGTACACGCCATTCTCACAGACCTGACCGGTGGGTGATGCTACGCAATTCTGACACGGCCCCCCAACTGGACATGGCGGAGGTGTTGGCGTTGGTGTTGGTCTTATGCAGTCACACTCATCGTACGAATAGTAGGTATCTTGCCAGTTCGAGACTCCGTTGTTCTTCGCGTTCGTCTGGCACTGCTCAGTGGCGGTGTCCGGGCACTGCTTTTTGAACACCCCCAGCTCCGGCCAGATCCCCCGCGTTTGCTCGTCGGTGCATCCAAAGCATCCACAGATCCATTCCCCCGTTCGCGGGTTACATGCGAGAGCTCCGCAACAATTAGAGCCGGTACCGATACACTCAAGTGGGCTTGGCTTGTTGCTCTCATTGCAGGGAATAGGAGGATCGACAGCGCAATCGCCGGGGTTGTTTTCATTGAAAACGAAGGGGTTTTGTGGGTCGTTGTAGCACACGCACTGACAGGTCACGAAATCCCAGGTTGCCGATTGGATGCCGTTGCACTGAAGGGCTGCGGCAGCTTTCCCAGGGCATCGCTCGACGCAACAACCGTTCTCAACGGTGTAATTCTCAGGCATGACCTGGGAGCAGTCTTGCGGCACTTTGGCGGTGTGGTTTGTGCCATCGGGGCAGGGGCGGCAGCAACCGTCTGCCTCGGGCTCATATGAGTTTGGCTGACACAGGTAACTGGGCGCGATCGGTCGAGCGCAGTCTTGGCAAACGCACTCGCAAGCTCCGGCTGCATTTCGGGCAACAGTGCCGCTCGCGCAGGTGGGTGATGAGCATGGCTCTCCAATCGCGGGAACACACCCTGTGGGCGGTGCAACGAGCGCGTCTTCAGGGGATTTCGCAACGATTTCTGGGCGTGGAGTAGCCGCGACGAAGAGGTTCTCTGAAAAACCGAGAGTGACAGCGATGGCGACAATCACCAGACGGAATAGCAGCGCCTTTGTTCGTCGGGATCTCATGGGCGTGACCGCTTCCTTCGCATGCTAGTGTTCCAGGTGCACCTCAATGAACACGCAGAGCACGCGCACCATACGGGGGGCGCTTTCACCAGCCTATACTTCTAAATACCTGACTCTAGACTACCATACGGGGTTGACGCGAGCCAAAGAATTCATGTGTTGAGGTACTTGTCCTAGGGCTACGAAAAAATTAGAGGGTCTGGAGAATTGGGTGCTGTAAAGGGTGAATTGATAATTCTTTCTGGATACTACCTCTTCTTTCTCCACATGCGGGATTACCATAGGAGGGAGTAGGGTTTTTTCGTGACTAACGCTCTGTGTAATTGCTGTTGCACGGTGCCAGCACAGGGGGAAGAACCGTGACCTGTGGGGGAGTTTGGTTACTCATAAGAGTGAACGCTAGGACCGCCTTGAGAGATCATCGCGAGGCCAAAGAGTCCACCGTGCGGCATGAATCTAGAAGATTCGAAGGGGAGCGACAATACGCAGTTTTTGGGCGGCGACTTCATTATGTGCAGTGCTCTTGCTCAGAGTTGGGTACGCATGAGCATGAGTTTGGGTCAAATACCTCACACGGGCCGCACTCTTGGTACGCGCATGATGAGTCGCTTGAGCTGCTTGAGTCTGAACTGCTTGAACTTGAGCTACTTGAATCCGAACTGCTTGAGTCTGAGCTGCTTGAGTCTGAGCTGCTTGAACTCGAGCTGCTAGAGTCAGAGCTGCTCGAATTATCACAGTAGTCTGGTGTCGGGTCGGCGCAGAGGCACGGCCTCTCTGTCGCGGCATCCGGATTCGGCTCGCATCCGCAAGATGCCGCCGGTCGTTCGCATGGTCCACAAGTAACGTCACAACAATCATAGACCATACTTGGAGTACAGCAACGCCCCTCTCGAATATCTTGACCCTCGGGGCACAAACATTGGCCTCCCTCGTTCCTGGTACGTCCCTCCGAATTACCGCTGCAATCGCAGGAGCAACTGTTGGCGTTAAAAACGCCGCCGCCCCCTCCTTCCTCACAAACTTGTTGAGGATCGCCGCCGGAGTCCGAAACGCAACAACACTCCTCACCGAATTCGTCCGGAGAGGGCTGCCTATTCCCCGAGCATCCTCCGGGATTGTCAGGAGTGCGCCGTCTTGGTTGACACGACCCACCACCACCACCTCCTCCTCCACCTCCTCCTCCATCACAGACGCACTGCCCGTCCTGCAGGACGTACTCGCCATTATAACAGACCTGACCGGTGGCTGATGATGTGCAAATCTGACATGGAGCTCCTACTGGACATGGAGGCGGAGACGGCGTCGGGGGCTGCGTCGGAGTCGGGGTTGGCGGTGGGATCACGCAGTCACAGCTATCGTACGAATAGAGGGCATCCTGCCAGTTCGGGGCTCTACTGTTTCTTGCGGTGTCCTGGCACTGCTGAGTAGCGGTGTCCTGGCACTGCTTTTTAAATACCCCGCGCGCAGGCCAGATCCCCCGCGCTTGCTCGTCTGTGCATCCAAAGCATCCGCAGATCCATTCCCCCGTTCGCGGGTTACATACGAGAGCTCCGCAACAATTAGAGCCGGTACCGATACACTCAAGTGGGCTTGGCTTGTTGCTCTCATTGCAGGGAATAGGAGGATCGACAGCGCAATCGCCAGGGCTGTTTTCGTCGAAAACGAAGGGGTTTTGCGGGTCGTTGTAGCACACGCATTGGCAGTTCACGAAATCCCAGGCTGCCGATTGGATGCCGTTGCACTGAAGGGCTGCGGCAGCTTTCCCAGGGCATCGCTCGACGCAACAACCGTTCACAACGGTGTAATTCTCAGGCATGACCTGTGAGCAGTCTTGCGGCACCTTGGCGGTGTGGTTTGTGCCATCGGGACAGGGGCGGCAGCAGCCGTCTGCCTCGGGCTCATATGCGCCTGGCTGACACAGGTAACTGGGTGCGATCGGTCGAGCGCAGTCTTGGCAGACGCACTCACAAACGCCGGAGGCGTTTCGGGCCACGGTGCCGCTCTGGCAGGTGGGTGATGAGCATGGCTCTCCAATCGCGGGAACGCACCCTGTAGGCGGCGTAACGAGCGCATCCTCAGGGGATTTGGCTATTATCTCTGAACGGATCGTGGTCGGAGTGGCCGCGACGAAGAGGTTCTGTGAGAAAGCAAGAGTAACGGCGACGGCGACAATGGCCAGGCGGAATAGGAGTGCCTGTGTTCGTCGGGAGTTCATCGGAGTGCCGGTTCCTTCGCTTGCTGGTACTCCAGGTGCGCCGCAGCGCACACCACGAGTACGCTCACCACATGGATGGCAGATTCACCAGCCTATACTTCTAAGTACCTGACTCTAGACTACCATGCTGGTGTAGCGCGAGCCAAAGAATTGATGTTGAGCCCTTTGGTTTCGCCGGCTACGAAAGAATCATGGGGAGCCTCGAAGGATCGGGGTAGAGACGACATCGATAATGGTATCACGATGCTAGAGGTATCAAAGCCTCATCGATAGGCGACGCGATACGGCCCGCCCGGAGTCGGGCCCTACCAAAATGTAATTAGCTCCGAATTTGGAACTCCTCGTACTGCGCCTTAGGGGTCGAGGTCCACTGCGCCTCCACCGTGGAGACCTTGGCGAGCGCTGGGCCGGACTTAAGAAAGGTGAGGAGACTCTGAAGACTACCCTCACTGCCTTCCGCATAGATCTCAACATCGCCATCGGGAAGATTGCGCACCCAGCCGGTGAGCTTCAGAAGTTTCGCTTGGCTGTAGGTCCAGTTTCGGTAGCCGACCCCTTGGACCTTGCCTTTGACTCGTGCGTGAACGTGATAAACCATGCGAGTTTCCTAGCGTGACGCCGCTCCCAGTGCATCATCGTTCGATGAATGTTGGTCAAGAAGCAGGGATTCCTGATATGCCGCCCATATATCCACAGAGGAGATCCGTGACTGTAGTTCATGCCCATCGCAGGTCAGGTAGAGCTCGTCGTCTACGATAGTCACGTTCCATAGCGGACTCGAGCGTTCCAGCGGGACGAGGGCTTCGAGGAGGTCTCCGGGAATAAGATAAAATTGAATATCCTTAACCCAGTTTGTCTTACTTCCACGCAGCATGTGACAGAACTGCGCAATCTGTTCCGATGTATAGAAGTAGATCCGGTGCTCGGCGATAGGATGCGCGCGTAGTGTGGTCTCGAGCTTCTTTTTATCCGGAGTGCCGATCTGCACCCAGAGGAGGGTGTCTCCTAGGATATCCTTCTGCCAAATCGTCGGTTCCTTGGGCTCAAAGAGCCCCTGGGAGAATCCTTGTCCCTCTCGATAGCAATGAACGTACGCGATCATCCTCGCGTAGAGGTGTTCCAAGGACTCATTGGGATGCAGCGGTGTCTTGACCCGAAAGCGGGTAAAGATGTCACGGTCGTTGTGACTGAGGTCTACCGTGAAATTGTAAAAAGCCGCCGCGAAAGACATAGTGTGTATGAGGTGCTATAGCGCCCTAGGGGTCGCTTGGTCAAAGGAGATATGGAGAGAGAGCGTCGGGGTGTGACGTGTCTCGGGGTTTTCCGTAGCAACACGGCGCTCAGGAATGAGCGCCCTCCCGGATCACGGGTCCCATGTAGAATCGCGAAAAACAGGCGCCCCTCACGGGACGCCTTCCAAGATAACGCGAAGCGCGTTAGCTGCCTACGCCGAGCGGACGGCGCTCCGAGTCCGTTAGTCTGGCGATATCTCCGTTGGGATACCTCTTCAGTTTCGATGATCTGTGTTTGCTGTTCCATTTTTAGAGCCGTGGTCGACGCCGTGTTTACCTCGTCCGTGTTTACTTCGTCCGTGTTGTCACTGGACGCCAGGGCTTCCCAGATACTCAGTCGAGGGGCGTGTGAACGCAAGCCGCGGCCCCCGCTGGAACGGCATGTGTGAGAGGAAATCCACGGGGGAATTATTGTGGACCAGGACGATTTCCGCTCAAGCTTACAGACCAAACATCCGATAAAGAAAATGTGGATATGAGCCACCTAGTTACGGTTTGCATGTATTAAGAAGAGGAAGCTATGGATTGGAAGGTTCCATTTGTCGTGTATCGTATCACTGCTGAGGGCAAACTCGAGGAGGTATTCTTCGCGGAGGACTTCAAATCAGCGAGCTATTGGCTCAGCTACATAGCCCAGCCCGGGGATGTCCTGTGCAAGACTCCCCTGCATAAAAAGCATTCTCATAGCTCCGCTAAGGCGGAATACTGGAGTCATAAAGGTGACGCTCGAGAGTTGATTACGGACGAGCAGACCTGGAAACAGTGGCGCACCCAAAAGCGGTGCGCTGAGGATTTCCCCGCTGAACAGGAGAAAGAGCGCGTCTAGCGTCTCAGGGAGGGAATGATGGCTCCAAATATCGATCCGAATATCAAAATCCTGGTGGTCGATGACCACATGACGATGCGTCAGATAGTGCGGAAATCGCTCGGCGAGCTCGGCTTGAGTAATGTGACGGAGGCGGTCGATGGTCTCGATGCCCTCTCGAAACTTGAAAAGGACAAGTTCGGTTTTATCATCTCCGATTGGAACATGCCCAACATGATGGGCTTGGATCTCCTGAAAGCCGTGAGGGCCAATGAGAACTTTAAGGGTATCCCATTTCTCATGGTCACCGCTGAGGCGAAGAAGGAGAACGTCTTTGAGGCCGCGAAAGCGGGGGTTTCTCAGTATATCGTGAAGCCGTTCACCGTAGCGTCCCTTGAGGAGAAGATTACCGCTATCTTCGCTAAGAAAAAACCCGCAGCGTAGGTTACTGCTATGACATCGTCGAAATCAAAGCTCACCAAGGGAAGATCTAAGAAAGCTCCGGTCACGGAGGTGCGATGCGCCGAGGATCTCCACGCCACGTTAGCTGCATGTATGTCGGGGCAGTCAGGCGAAGCAACGCACATGCTGGAGGAGATACTCGGCTCTCTCAAGCGGGAGTTTGATCCGGCCTCGATCACGATGACCTCTACTAATATACCGGACGCGATCATTAAGCTCTCTTCTGTGCTCGTTGAGACGAGCGAGGCCACTACGAAGGTGTTCCAGTTGGTCGAAAAGCAGAAGTCACTGGTCGAGGAGCATGAGCGGTGTTTAGCCGCGATCGAAAAGATCGTCAGGCTGAATCCGTATGATAGCCAGGAGGTTCTTGGTCATGTGGCAAGGGGCCGCGAGGCTCAACGGGCTCTACGCGAGGTCGCACATGAGATAGTCATGGCTCAGGCCTTTCAAGATCTATGCAGCCAAAAAGTGCAGAAAGTGATCCGATTGATTGGTGACCTCGATTGCTATTTGAGAGCCCTCTTGAGTCAGTTCAAACTAGCGCCATCCACAGGTGGATGTGATGATGAGTCCCAGGAGGATAAAGGTTTAGACCAGGGGGCCACGGATGATATTCTCAAAGGGCTCGGAATCTAGTCGTCCTCCCATAAGCCACTAAAAAACCCACAGCGTCGTTGACGCTGTGGGTGTAACGTTTCAATCAGGGGTGACCGTTGTTTCAGACGATGTGTCGCGGTTCGATGTCCGCTGACTCATCTCCCTGTACGAAGCCGTCATAGTGCTTCTTGAGTTGTTGCCTCATCAACAGCCGAGAGCGGTGAAGGCGACTCTTGACCGCCGGTACGGAGAGATGAAGCACCTTCCCAACCGCTTCATTGGAGAGTCCATCGATATCCCGAAGGATAAAGATCGCGCGGTAATCCTCGGGGAGCTCCTTGATGGCGACCTCAATCGCTTCCCTCAGCTCATGCCGTGAGGACATGAAATCGATGTCGAACATCTCTGTTCGGTTGCCCACCCAGTTCTGTTGGGTCGATTGCTCAATATCCTCAAGATACACAGCGCGACGCCTGTTGCGCGAGCGGATCTTCATAAAACTAGAATTCATCGTTACCCGGTAGAGCCAGCTTGAGAACTGAGACTTGTGCTCAAAACTGTTCACCTTGGTGAAGACGGTGATGAACACATCCTGAAGGATCTCCTCAGCGTCCTCTTGGTTCCTCGTAATTCGAAGTGCGAGGTTTAAAACCTTCGAGCCGTAGCGAGTTACGATCTCCTCGAAAGCGCTCTCATCTTTGAGAGCTATTCCTTTAACAAGTTCCGTGTCAGTTCTCTCGGTGGCCATTGTTCCCTCCAAAGAAACGTTACCTGATGGTCCTCACACTGCCATACGGATTCACCCGAGTTGTCACGGATTTGTAAAAAGAAGGGGCTGCTTCGGACTATTCTTGAAGCTGCTTAAGTAGCTGATCTTAAATTATTTTTTTTGGAGTTGAGCTACTGGTTGAGCGCGTTCATCTGCTTGGTACAACGGGTAGTAGGAGGCGTTGCGGAGCGAAAGTCCCCTCGACGCGTTTGGTATCTTTTGGCATAGCTCTCGATACGCGGGTACTTCTTCTCTTTTTCCTCATTCTTCTCTTTCTCTTAATCCTGCACCTGCACCGGTTTCCTCATTACTGAGTTTGTGGACGGCGAACTATTCGTAGAAGCGCACCGGTGGCGAATCCAACTGCAAATCCTCCGATGTGCGCCAAGTAGGCGACGCCACCTTGTCCTTGCGGAGCTGATGCCTGTCCTAAAAATTGAAATACTGCCCACATGCCGAGCACGAGTGACGCAGGCACGATCACGATATCACGAAAGAGAAGGACCTTTACGCGATTGCGTGGATACAACACGAGATAGGCGCCCAGTACGCCCGCTATCGCTCCGGAGGCGCCGATGCTCGGAATGATGCTCGTCGGGTCCGCGTATATCTGCGTGATCGTGGCGACCACTCCAGCGAAGAGATAGAAGAGGAGGAAACGTAGATGCCCTAGCTTGTCTTCCACCTGGTCACCGAAGATAGCGAGGTAGACCATGTTGCCGATAAGGTGCATCCAGGAGCCGTGCATAAACATAGCGGTGAAAACGGTGAGCCACAGAGGGTGAGGCCCTGGACCTTGTGGGATCGGAATACGCTCGCCCTCCACCGTAATGTACTGCGTGGCGGTCACATCCATGTTCTGCGTTAGCTCAAGTGGGATGGCCGCATACGAGGCGGTGAACGCCTCCCCAAGGGTCAATTGGAGGTACCATACATAGGCGTTGAGCCCGATAAGGCCGTAATTAATGAACGGGATGATTCGCCGGCCTCGATTATCGTCACCGATGGGGATAAACATGCGGAAATTTCTACCTAAAGTCGGTGTGACTGGGCATGACAGCGACCCAGATACATGAGATTATCATGCCCAACGTGGATTCTACACCTCTCGAAATAGCTTCGGGAGGAAGGTGAGTTGAAGAGAGGACGTATGTCGAGAACTGTAGTTTGTTCAAAGTACAAAAAGGAGCTCCCAGGTCTTGAGAAGCCTCCATTTGGCGGAGATATGGGGAAGGTCATTTTCGAAAAGGTCTCCGCTCAAGCATGGAATGAATGGAGCAAGGACGTGCAGATTAAGGTACTCAATGAGTACCGGCTCAATATGGCCGACCCTCGTGACTATCAGGTCCTTGTCGATCAGATGAAGCGTTACCTTGGTCTTGAGGAAGGCGCTGTCGCTGAGGTGGAGAACGCTGAACGAGGCCGTCGACAATGAGGATCGTTGTCGTTGGGGTAGGGAACTTGGGCTCCGCCATCGTGCGGAGCCTTATGCGTTCCTATGCGCCCAAGGACATCGTGCTCGTTGAGCGCGCCTCAGACGACAGAGACGCGCTGAGCGCGCAGCACGGATGTCATGTTGTTTCGGAGCTTTCAGAGGGGCTGCGGGTAGTAGCCGGAGATCTCCTTATCCTCTCCGTGAAGCCGCAAGACGCCGCGGTCGCGTGCGCGCAGCTCGCTCCCTTTGTTTCTCCTGACGCTATCGTCCTCTCCGTCATGGCGGGAGTTCGTATCGATACACTCGCTGCAATCCTGAATACCAAGCGGATAGTTCGAGCGATGCCCAATTTAGGCGCATCTATCGAGGAGAGCGCGACCGGGTACTACTACGGTGGCGACACACTTACGCCCTCGGACGTTGAGCACGTTGAGTACCTCATCTCCCATTTAGGCAAACGGTGGCGTGTGGAGCGAGAGGAACTCATTGACGCTATCACAGCCGTAGCGGGAAGCGGCCCCGCCTATCTGTGTTGGTTAGGTGAGCAGATCGAGCGTGTCGCGATAGAGTTCGGAATCTCTCCAGAGGACGCGCACGCGCTTGTATTGCAGACATTTCGAGGCACGGCTCTCTATCTTGAGCAATCAGGACAGACCTTCAGTGAATTGCGTCGTCGAGTGACCTCGCCGCAAGGAACAACGGATGCCGCGATCTCAGTTCTTAGCGAACGAAGCGCGGACGTCGTCGTGCGCGAGGCGGTCGGCGCCGCTTGCAAACGGGCTCGGGAGCTGGGATCCTAATTTTCTTATCAACGAATCTGAAACGCCTTTGGGAGCCGGGTCGACGTTATCAGTTCGAATGGCCGCTCTTTTGAGTCGTTGAGGAGATTTCGGGTATGTTCCTCTGCTACGGCTGCGAGCGCCCACTACCACCGGCCCTCGTGCCTGTTCCACCCGCTACCGACAACGTTCCGCCATTCGTAAACGCGCCGGTAGAGGTAATCACGACCGTTCCGCCAGAGCCGCCACCGCTGTAGGTACCTGCGGCACCTCCCCTTGCGGTAATCTGTCCACCTGAGGCGACCGATCCACTTCCGATGGAGAGTTTAATTGCGCCACCGCCATACCCTCCAGGGTTACCATTAAAGGAGTTCGCGCCACCGCCAGATCCGAGGTAGAGCTGGGTTGTGAAATCACTAGAGCCGTAGGTGGTTCCAGCACTGCCTGTTCCGGCTGCGCCGGCCGTTCCATACGAGCCACCGCCTCCATACGCGGCGTTAGTCGTAGCTCCACCACCACCTCCTCCGTTTGCAGAGGTCGAAGTCGTTCCTGGACCGGTTAGAGAGCCTCCCTGCGTTCGTAAAGATGTTCCGCCGATGTATCCCTTCGAATCCATGTGAATTCGTCCCGACGTTCCGACGGTAAGGGTACCAGTCACATCAACGATGAGTTGCCCGTTTCCTGCGGCCGGTGTTGTTGACCACGCTCCTCCACTGAAGGTGTTGCTGTATGCATTACTAGTCAGGACGCCATTTGTTACAGTGATAGAGCCGAAGCTCTTACCAAGCGCGGGCTGACCGTTCCTGCTGGCTTGGGTCCACTCATCATTCAACCGCACTTCCGCGTTCGCTCCGTTGATCACGAGTGACGAGACGGTAACGTTGTTGGAGGCAGAGAGATTTACCGTAGCATTTGCACCAACGGTGAAGGTGTTAATATTGGACGTAAGATTGATGTCGATTAGGGAGAAGCCCGC